>CAZNFZ010000091.1:0-5875 GCA_964572665.1 uncultured Methanosarcinales archaeon | reverse complement strand
ATGCCATTCAAGTTTGTTGAGGATATTTCCATAGCTGATGTTGCCTTTGAAGCTACTGGCAAGAATCTTACTGAACTGTTTCAAAGTGCAGCACAGGCAGTCATTGAAAGCCTTGCAAATCCAAAAAGCATCAAGCCAGAGATTGAGAAAAAAATCAAATTAAAAGAAAAAACAGTTGAGAAACTGTTATTCAACTTCCTTGAAGAGATTGTTTACCTTAAAGACAAAGATGCAATAGTTTTCCATGATGTCAAAGTAAAAGTAGATGAGAAAAAAATGGAAGCTACTGCATTATTAACTGGCGATGACATCAAGCCAGATAAGCAAGAACTACATCAAGATGTTAAAGCAGTTACTATGCATTACTGGCGTGTTGAAAAGAAGAAAGATACATGGAAAGCAGTAGTGGTACTAGACATATGATAAACAGAGACGCAGCAATACCGGAATTTGAACGTAAAGGAGACGTCATCTGGGATATTCCGATGACGTACAAGAAAGGCATGAGAGTCCCCGGCAGAATATATGCCAGTGAGAAACTGATTAAAGAAATGGACCGCACAGTGTATGACCAGCTGACAAATGTGGCTTGTTTACCAGGCATACAGAATCATGCGCTTTGCATGCCGGACGCGCACTCAGGATACGGATTTCCAATTGGAGGAGTTGCGGCATTTGACCCGGACTCTGGAGTAATCTCTCCCGGAGGCATAGGATTTGACATTAACTGCGGCATGCGGCTTATAACCACTAATTTAACTTTCAAGGAAGTCCAACCGAAATTAAAACCGCTCGTTGACATGCTTTTCCAGCAAGTGCCATCAGGTGTTGGCTGCAAAGGATTTGTGAAACTGACTCCACAGACATTCAAAGATATCATGAAAAACGGCACAAAATGGTGCGTTGAAAATGGATACGGCTGGGAAGAAGACCTTGAAAGAACAGAAGACTACGGCTGCATAGAACACGCAGAAATAAGCAAAGTTTCAGAGAAAGCAATCAGCAGAGGCATCAACCAGCTTGGAACACTGGGCTCAGGCAACCATTACCTCGAAGTACAATACGCCGGCCAGATATTTGACAAAAAAGTGGCTGAAAAACTCGGAATATTCAGTGAAGACCAAATTTGCATAATGGTACACTGCGGCAGCAGAGGCTTCGGGCACCAGATTGCAACAGACTATCTGAAAATATTTTCTGATGCGATGAAGAAATATGACATTACCGTGCCAGACCCGGAACTGGCGTGCGCACCATTTACAAGCAAAGAAGGACAAGATTACTATCACGCCATGGCCTGCGCTGCAAACTCGGCATTTGCGAACAGACAAGTGATTTTGCACCGGATACGCGAATGCTTCAAGAACATATTCCAGAAAAGCCCTGAAGACATGGAAATGCACCTGGTGTACGACGTTGCACACAATATTGCAAAAGTTGAGAAGCACATGCTTGGCAACAAGGAGAAAAAACTGGTTGTGCACAGAAAAGGAGCAACCAGATGCTTTGGACCAAGCAGGACAGAACTTGCACCGCGCTTTAGAAAAATCGGACAGCCAGTCATTGTTGGCGGCTCAATGGAAACAGGCAGTTACCTGCTATTGGGAACAGACAAAGCATCAGAAGAGACATTTGGCAGCACAGCACACGGCTCTGGAAGAACCATGAGCAGGACACAAGCACGCAAAGAAGTACGCGGAGACCAATTACAAAAAGAAATGGAGAAAAGAGGCATTTATGTACGCACAGCATCATACTCAGGACTAGCGGAAGAAGCGGGCTTTGCCTACAAACCAATTTCTGAAGTTGTAGACACAATGGACAAGGCAGGCATAAGCAAGAAAATAGTCGCGTTCAAACCGATCGGGAATGTGAAAGGTTAACGTACAAACCCAAGCATAATATTTGCAAGAATCAATACTACAAAGAACACGCTGACAAGACCCCAGACACGAATGGCAGTTGCCTTTTTCTTGAAAATCTTGAAACAGACCAATTGGAACATCCTGCCGCCATCCAATGGGCCAATAGGCAGCAAGTTGAACAAGCCAATTCCGATGTTCAGCATAAACAGCCAGAAGATTAATCCAGTTAACCATTTTAATGTAGGCGGCAGCCAAGCGCCGTATTTAGCTACAAATTCTGCTTTAGTAACAAGATGATTTCTTGTTTGAATACCTAGGAATGGCTTTGACGCGTTCTTTGGATTTGCGCCAAGCGTAACCGCAAAAGAACCGTTAGTTGTTTGGATGCTGAGCTGGTCTCCTGGATGAGAAACATTCAAAATTTTCGTCAAGTTCTCTACTGTTGTTACGGATACCCAGTTCAACCCGACAATAACGTAGTCTTCACGCAAACCGGCAGCAAAAGCAGGACTGTCATCAGAAACTTTCACCAATTCAATGCCTTGAGAATCAAAGGCTGCTGATAAAGCAGGAGAAATCAAGAAAAATAAACCGAACATTACTGCAGCGAAAAGCATATTTGCAATCGGACCTGCGGCGAAAATGCCTAACTGCTGGCGATAAGGCCGCTTTTGAATAATTTTCTCATCAGGCTCAACAAATGCCGCAGGAATAACTGGAAGTATAAGACAGAGGAAAGCAAAACCGCTGCTCTTTACAGGAACATTATACGCTCTGGCAATAACACCGTGCGCGAACTCATGAAACAAGGCAAGCAGAAAAATGCTAAGAATCCAATACACAAATGGAACGAAGAAAACACCTTTAGCTTCAATAGGAAGCACTGGCTGTATGCCAGGAACACCTTCAGCGTTAGTGAACACATCGGCAGTGCTCCAAATCATCTGAGCGCCGATTAAAATCATTCCAATAAAACCCAGAATTACTGAAATGTCCGCTGCAATGCGCAACACGCGCGGAAATTTCTTGGCAAGCCTGTCCATAGACTTCAATCCAAAAGAAGAACGATACATCACTACATACAGTAAGGGAAATAATGCCTTTTGAAGCTCAACCTTATGACGCTTATGCCACAAGAAAAATCCAAGAAAAACAATAAAAACCAGCGCTGCAATACCGTCAATACTCATGACACTTACTTCTTGCGCTTTGGTTTAAATTTCTTTCCAGCGCAGCCACGGCACTTAACTTCGCCCTCAGCAATCTTTCTAGAAGGCGCCCTTAGAACAGACTTGCATCTTCTGCAAACAAACTTGTTCTTGAACATTCTCGCGTCCGCTTCTGGGAACTTGACCATTACTCAGCACCGCCCTTCAACTGTTTCATAACTTTTTCATCAAGAATAATCCAATATAAAACTTTGCATCCCGCAACAACTGTTTCCTTCAAATCTTCAGGAATCTTCAAGTCCAAGGTTTCAAATGTTTCTTCATCCATGACATTTGCCATGTTGCCGTTAACGCTCAAAACCTGAGCTGACTTCTTTTCAATTAAAGGAACTTCGACGTTATCGTGAGCTGGAAGCACTATTTCACGCTTCTTGCTGTCCAACAAGCCAATAGCGACAATACGTACCTTTGCATGCCCATGCTTGCCAGTCTTTGACGTATCTGTAGTTGCAACCTTACAAGCAGCTCCATCAATAACGATGAAACTCCCGTCCTTAAGAGTTCCTGCACTAACTACTTTCGTCGTCATAAAAAGAGAAAAGCAAATAGGGGCTTTAAAAAGGTTTCTATCATATATTGACTATTGAGTCAAAAGCTCTCGACTAGCCACTTTGCTTCATAAAGACAATATATTGAACGCGCATATGAGCAACGTATTTAGCCAGATAAAGCACGTTTAAAATTAGCGCCTTTCAATGATTTTTTCATCAACCGTCAAGTCCACAATTGTGCTGGGCTTGCCCTGCTTGTCGCCTTCGTAAATGATGAAGTCAACCTCGAATAAAACAAGTTCCTGCTTGATAACTGCAGGAGGCTTGCCTGCACGATTGACAGATGTAGTAATTATTGGCCTGCCAACACTTGCCGCCAGTTCTGAAATCCAATGATTAGGAATACGCACACCAATTGTTTTCATGCCCATATTTGTCTGCGCGCATACAGAATTCAGGTTTTTCATTTTCAAAATGAGCGTATAAGGACCGGGCAATTGCAGCAGCCATTTCTTTGCCTTGCCAGACAATTCGCAATTTTCCTTTATCCAGTCAATTGATGGTGCGATAATAGAAAAAGGCTTTTTATCACGGTCTTTCAAGCCACGGATTTTTTGGACAGCCGCATCGTTTGTTGCATCACAACCAAAGCCATAGATGGTGTCAGTTGGATAGATGAAGACAGCGCCTGCCTGAATTTCCTTAATGAATTTCGGCTTATTTTTACTGATGTCATTCTTTGAAATGATGCGCATAGAAAGAGAGAAAAAGAAGAAGAATAAAAACTTAGCGGAAGCAAAACTTCCGGAAGATCTCAAACGCATTAATTATAATAAAAAAATGCGCGTTTGATATCTTATGCAGCTAGATAGCCCCGCATAAAGCCTGCTTCGGCGCCGTCCAAGTCATCGTCTTCCTCGAAGTAGTCAATGGCTTTGTCATCGTAGATGTCGGCCATTATCTCAACCTCAACGTGCGCTGGCAAGTTTCCCTTGTCAGCAACTTGAATTGCTCAAAAAATAATTCCTGGATGTTTTCCATTTGTATCACCTCTAGAAAGAATTTTAGCGCTTGGTGTTTAAATAGCTCAAGAAGGGAGTTGTCCAGTGTCCAGTGCTAGGCTGCGTCAGAATAAAGCTGTTTTAAAGACTTTTCTCGACTAATAAGCATAATAAGTGCATGCGTGACAGGCACTACTTGAAGGCTAACAAGCCCTTTGGCCGCCTGCTTCACATGGTCAATAATACTTACTCCAAGCTGCTTGTTCCTTCCTGACAAAACCTGCAACTCTTCATCAATCAAAGCAATGCATTGGTTGTCCTTTCCGCAAAGCTTTTGCTGCGCCTTTATTTTTTCAACCAACAACGGCAAATGGTCAGCAAGAATGTGCAGGCCCTTGTCTAAGACTTCTTTTTCATCAGCCATCTCAGCCGCGCCAATGCGTGAAACTATGTTTAGCAAACGTTGAGCTCTCTCAATCTTCGCGTCCTGCAAAATCTCAAACTCTTTCATCATTCTTTACCAATCAAGTCAGCAGTACAGGCGCCGATAACCGCGCTCAAAGTAACTGTTGCGACTTGCTTATACGTTGACCAAAAATCGTGAAAAAACTCAGGATTAAACAGCAACAAAACCAACATAGATGTGATGACCGCGACAAGATATAGAATAGTGAGACGCACAGGCAGAAACGACATGGTCTTTGGATCCTTAATTCTCCTGAAGCCAGTGAGATACATGAAAATTCCGCCAAACGCGTACGAAATTGGAAATAACAATGTCGCGCGGAAAATATCAATCTCTGCGGCGACCTTAACTCCGTAAACAAATGAATAATGAGCGGCAACGCCGATAAAGGCGCCAATGCTGCCCTTGGCAACATCCTTGTAAGTGAGTTTCCTTAATGGATGAGGGCCGACTTCAGTCATAATCTTCTTTTCAAAAGACTCAAGCTCGTTCAGCTTTTGCAATTCCGCCTCTTCCTCACGCTCAATTAACTTTTCTTCCTTCAGCTCTTTGCTTTCCTGTTTCAGCAAGAGGTCAAGTTTCCTGTTAATATCTTCCAAGCTCACCTTTTTTGGCATACAAGAATAACTGTAAAGAGGGTATATAAAGGTTAAGATTTATATACGACAAAACAATTTTAATCGTCGAGTGGGATGATGCGGGAACTATTCGAAAAAATTGTAAAAGACGAAGGACTGCAAGCATTACTTGCCAAATCAGTAGGGAAAAAATCAGAATACAACCACATATTTCTTCTAGAACGAAGGACAACAAAATGGGGCTC
>CAZNFZ010000090.1:0-3621 GCA_964572665.1 uncultured Methanosarcinales archaeon | reverse complement strand
TGGCAGTCGTGATTATTTCTGGGTGAGGGACGGCATTAAATATGAAATCGTGCCGGTTTTGGACATTCAGAAAGCAGAGCAATCTGAGAATGTTACTGATTTCTCTCCGTGGCACGTTGCTTGGGTTAACAAGAAAGGTGCAAAGTACAAGAACGACATTAGATTGGCAAAGAAATTCTGCAAGGGAACATCCTGTTATGGTGCTGAGAGCTATATTCGCGGTTTTTCAGGGCACGTGCTGGATATTTTAGTTACATATTACAAAGGTTTCATTCCAATGTTGAAAGCCGCGAAAGGATGGAAGCCAAAAGTTGTATTAGATTACAATAATATTTACAAGGGCAAGGCATTAATGATGCTTAACAAGAGCAAAACAGAGGGTCCATTGATTTTGGTTGATCCAGTTCAGCCTGGCAGAAACGCTGCAGCTGCTTTAACGCAGGAAAACTTTGATAAATTTGTAAAAGCGGCAAAAGCATTCCTCAGCAAGCCAAGCAAGAACTTCTTTGTAGAAAAAGAGGTTGACTTCAACAAATTGAAAAAGAAAGGCCATCTTATTCAAATAAAAGTCAAAACATTGGACGACAAAGAAGATGTTGCCGGCACGAAATTTGTGAGAGCATTTGAGCACGTACGCAGCCAATTGAAGGACTTTCAGGTAAAAAATGATGGATGGATTTGGGATAAGAAGGAAAAAGGCATATGGTGGTTTGTGCTTGCCAAAAAGCAGCTGCCTACAGTGCGCGACTGGCAGGGTCCACCAGTAAAAATTACAGAAGCAGTCAAGAAGTTCAAGAAGATTTACAAAAAAACATTTACGAAAGCAGGGCGTGTCTGGGCTAAGGTCAAGTGCGAAGAGCGCACACCGGAACAAGTCCTTAAGCGAGTATTGAAAGATTCTTTTGTCAAGGAGCGGGTGAAAAGCGTATGAATTCATTGATCTGGGCTGCGCTGCTTAGCATGACGCCAGTAATTGAGATGCAGGGCGGCATTCCAGTGGCGATTGCCGGCGGATACCCTATCTGGGTTGCGTTGCTTGTTTGCCTTGCTGCCAATCTTGTCGTTGTTCCTATTTCGTACTTTTTTCTTGAAGTTATCCACAAGAAGCTGTTGCACGTTAACCACACTTATCAGTCCTGGTTTGACAAAGTTATGGAGTACACAAGGAAAAAAACTCATAAAGTGGTTGAAAAGTATGGAGTGTATGGTATAATTGTGCTTGTCGCGCTTCCCGGTCCGGGCACTGGCGCGTATACTGCAACTCTGGCTTCCTGGTTTTTTGGAATAAATAAATGGAAAGCGTTCATAGCGATTTCTATTGGAATGTTTATCGCGTCGCTTATCATTCTTGCAGCCACTTTGGGAATAATGAACGGCTGGAAATTCTTTACGTAATATCAGAGGACATAAACAATTGTAAAATTGTGCCCTCTGATAGTATGGAAAAGGCCACAAATTAATCTTATTATTAATGACCTTTGTCATAACTATATTTCCTACTACCAATAACAATTTAATAGTGTAATTTCTCAAAAACGGAATGCACGTGTTTGACAAACTAATTCCGTTCTTATCTGAACGTCTCCAAAGGCGCGGCTCTGCTATTCTTATAGGCTCTCATGAGCGTATTCCTATCAAGCCTGAATCATTTCAAGTCATTCATCCCAACATTGGCCCTCCAATTGTTTTCGTCGATGGTGGCAATGGTGAGATTGTCAAAGGCCCGAATGTAAGCGTTCAGTTCATTCGCTTGTACGCAACGTGGTATGAAGAAAATGTCAGAGTTGCCAGAAACCTGAAGGAATTCTATGTTGTGGTTCTTGCATATCAGAAAGGGCTAGATCTTGGCTTTGAAGCAACTATTTTCAATACTGATGGCGAAGAACTTCAGAAATATTCTTTCGACGCGTACGACCCTGCTTTTTCGTTTGCCGGCAAGCGCGCAGAGCCGGCTTCAGTGGCTAATCACATAAGAAAATTAATGGAAATGAAATTCGCAGATGAATTATGCAATACCATGACTAAAGGCATTCTTGTTCGCGATGGTGATTTGGAGGCGAGGGGAGAGGTAATGGAAGAGGCTCTGAGATTGTTGCGCACAACAGCTCAAAGGAAGGGCATTGTGGTGCTGGGGCTTTCAAAGACGTCTACATTGTGCACTGATAGTGGCAACAGTGCTTTGGTTGCATTAAGAACAATCGCGCCAGATGGTTCTTGGTATTATTATGCTGGCGGCAATGTTGCATTTGTCAAGCTGCACAAGAGCTCAGACTATGTCTTCAGGTGTGATGTCTTTACACATGACAGGGAGGAACTGCCAAGTTCATGGTCTGCTTTGGCTGCAAATTCAGCAGATCCATCATTCCTTGGTTATCCATACGGCCTTATCGATGCTGACAAGTTCGCGCAAGTTACAAAAGACGAAACAATGCAGTTGAGAGCCAGATTCGCAGTTCAGTCAAAAGAGCTTTTCCGCAGCATTGAGGCTGCTTTAGACGCGCACGATTTGCTAAACTCTTTCTGACCGCGGGGTTCGAGAAGGGGGCGGCGGTAGAGCCCCCTCGGTATAATTGCGTAGCCTAACTATGCAGTAATTACATACCTTTTTATTTGTCTTCTAAATAAACTACTCCAGAAAAAGGAGGTTTGTTGATATGGCTGGAAAAGCAGGACATTGGACATTCTTGATTGGTGTTGTTTTGGCAGTAATTGCAGGATTTGTGCCGCAATTGCAGTCCCCGACCACTACTTGGATTTTGGTATTATTGGGATTGATTGTTGGTTTCCTGAACATTACTTCCAGGGAAACGCAGGAATTCCTTATTGCTGCTGTTGCCTTGGTCATTGCGGCAAACTCAGCGAGTAGCATCGTCCAGCTCGGCTTGACCATGTCGGTCATCTTGAGTAACATTGTGACGTTTGTCTTCCCGGCTGCTTTGCTCGTTGCATTGAAGACCATCTGGCAGCTTGCAAGCGAATCGTAAGCTTTTTATATTTTATTTTTTTTTTAATAAATTAAATGTGTGAGAGTGAGTGAACAGTGAACTATGACAGAACCCATGTTGAAGCGGTAAAGCGTACACGCCACGCACACTCATTTCCTTTTCTAAGAGTGTTTTTGTTTTTTGCTGCCCTAGTGTTTGTGCTATTGGCAGTTTTGCGTTAATTGGTAGCCATTTCTCAATGAACCATAATGTTTAAATATACTCTTGACCGTTTTTAAGCCAAAAGAGAGGTGCGTATGAATAAATCGAAGTCTTTTGTTCTTTGGTTTAATGAAATAGGGATAGATGACATTCCATTGGTTGGCGGTAAGAACGCTTCTTTGGGCGAAATGTATCAAAATCTCACCAAGAAGGGTGTTAAAGTTCCTAACGGTTTTGCAATTACTTCGTATGCATATCAATATGTTCTTGAAAAGTCCGGAGCGATGAGCCAGTTGAAGAGTGCGTTGCGCGGTTTGAATTCAAAAAACGTTATTGCATTGGCAGAAGCAGGACGAAAAGCGCGTGACATCATCATGCACTGTGATTTGCCGGATGATCTTCAGAAAGAAATTGTTGCGGCGTATGAGCAATTGTCAAAAGAGTACAAAGGCAAGAATGTTGATGTTGCTGTTCG
>CAZNFZ010000089.1:0-2365 GCA_964572665.1 uncultured Methanosarcinales archaeon | reverse complement strand
CTGAAGAAATAAATCAATACGGGCCGAACATAGCGCCGGTCGCGTGCTTTTTAGGATCACAACTCTCTCCTCCTGAAGGCGTTGTACTCCCACTCATATGCGCACCGCCACAATGGGCGTATTTCCCCTACTCTTCGCCAGCCAGATAAACGTACATACATACACAACATTTAAATACACTTTTACCGTCATTGACATTAATTCAAAGGAGGTCATTCGTATGAAAAGAGGTCAAACTGGTATAGCATTAGTAATTCTAGGTGTAATCGCAATTATCGCGGTCATCGGACTTGTATTATTATTCACACGCGCAAGCAAAGAAGCCCAAGGCGCATTATTATACGATTTGTCAATCGGAAATTCTTATGGCTCACAAGGCGGTGGGCAAGGCATTTCAACAACATACGATACATCACAATACCAAAGATTCGGAGGCGGCGGATACCAACTTAGAACTCCCGTAAAAGAAGTTCCAGGTTACATCAATTACCCAACTTCAGTTATTGACACAAAAGGAACCCGCACACCAGCATACATCATCAGCGCACGATTTGCTGAAGGAAGCAGAAGCGGATTCGCAACAATCGCAGACGCATATGGCTGCGAGTGGAGCTTAATCACCGGTGCGAAAATCGGAGTTCCACACGATGCATTCAATTGCTATCAAGTTCCAAACAAAGGAGTCCCACAAGGACCAGCAGTAGGATATTATCCTCCAGCCAGCTCAGCAGAACCAAGACCAATCAAAGATGACCTTGGCAACTTAGGCGGAGATGTTTACTGCTACGCGAACAGCTTTGGTGCTGAAGGACAAATACCAGACAGCGAAGACCGCGTCAGGGAAAACGTCCTCAATGCAGTCAGGAACAACGTGCCAAATGAAAAATACGAATGGACAACAACCACTGTCAATGGCAAGGAAGTTCCAGTCTGCTGGATAAGCGCGAAGACATTCCCCTTCCCGCAATAATTTTTTTTAATATTTTTTATTAATTTTTATTTAGTTCGAAAACACATCTTTTATTAATTCCAAATCAACTCTTCTTATTATGGTGGACTACAAACAAGTAATTTTAGTCAGAGATGACTTGAAGCTTACCAAAGGAAAAATGGCAGCCCAATGCAGCCACGCTTCTGTCGGAGCAGTTTTGAAATCACATAAAGATGACATTGCCAGATGGCAGGGTCAAGGAATGAAAAAAGTTGTTTTACGCGTGAAAGACAAAGAAGAACTCTATGCGTACAAACAAAAAGCAGAAGATGCAGGACTGGTTGTCTCACTCATAACTGACGCAGGGCACACACATTTGGAGCCAGGAACAGTTACTTGCTTAGGCATAGGTCCTGATAAAGTAGAGAAGATAGACAAGGTAACTGGTAAACTTTCTCTTATTTCGTAGTATCGGAAATTTGACGTCTTTAAAAGGTCTACTTTAAATCAAATTTCTGATGTTACAGCCACCGCAACGTTTATAAACCCCCTTCTGAAAATTCAAATCTATGGTTAGTTTCAAGGTGGTAATTGGCACGAAAGGCGGCAAATGTCTACAGAAAGACATTCAAGAGCCAGAAGCCAAAACATTACTAGGAAAGAAAATAGGCGATGCTATTCACGGCGACAGCATCGGCCTTTCCGGCTACGAATTCCAAATTACCGGCGGCAGCGATTATTGCGGCTTCCCAATGAGAAAAGACGTTGACGGATTAGCACGTAAAAGAATTCTTGCAGTTGAAGGCATTGGATTGAAGAAAGAAAACAAAGGCGTCAGGCAACGCAAGACTGTCTGCGGCAACACTATCCACCCGAAGATTGCACAAGTTAACTTAAAAGTTACTAAGGAAGGCAAGGAACCATTCGTATTCCCTGTAAAAACCGAAGAAAAGAAAGCATAATTTTATTCTGCACTAAACATTTATATATCGTTAATCTTCTTATTCTTTAGAAAAAGATGGCAGATGAAGAACTAGTAAAAAAATTTGTAGACATACACGCCCAGGCAGAACGATTGCTGAAGGATGACAAGATAGCAGAAGCCAAGCAAAAATACCTGGACGTTGTTAATTCATATCATGAAATCGAAAAAAGTTCTCTTGAACACTACCACAAAGAAGTCGCATACGACCAAGTCACACAATTGTTCAAAAAAGTAAACGAAGCAAAAGCACGCGTACAAGTTCCGTACCATTTGATTCTTGCAGCAGTTTTGATAATTGGCTTCAGCATTTTAATCTTTTTGAAGCCCAGCATCGTCGGACTGGCAGGATTTGAAGATTTAATACGACAGCCGACAGACTTAACTTTTACTGAAAGTAAACTGCAGCAAGTAACACTAAAAGACCGTCCATTAACACTGGCAGCAAGCGG
>CAZNFZ010000088.1:0-1621 GCA_964572665.1 uncultured Methanosarcinales archaeon | reverse complement strand
GGCGCCTTCTCCATTGGCTTCTCCATCATCTGAGGCGCGCAAGCAACCAACAGCGCCAATAAGGCAACTAATAAGTATTTCATTTTTCAGCTCCAGGAAATCGCGTTCAAAACCGTGAAAGCAATTGTTTGCAATATGGTCAAGATGAACACGTGCATACTTACCATTTCAACAAAATAGCCCATGCTAGTGACGTAAAAGTAAAACGACATCGCATACTGAGCCAAAAACGCGATTGTGAACAGCAGCAAACCAGTGGTAAACGCGGAGCGTATTCTCACCCAATTCCTGCCGTATACAAATGCGAGCATCAGCAGCAGCACCATATTCACCGCCGTCAAAACAAACGTTGCTTTCATCACGAATTCCATGGTAAGTTCCTCCAAAATCTTGTTTAACTACTTTTTCCCAAATTGCTTCCAAATTACTCGGAAATCATTCCATAATCTCTCCATTTCATCCGAAATAAAGTAGACAGCGCCATATTTGCCCTTATTTACTGCGGTAATTATCTGGTTATCAAGCAAGATTCTGATGTGGTGCTGAACTGTCTTATAGTCTAGATTGAGAGCCTTTGACAGCTGATTCATATTCATCGGCTTCTTCTTCAGCGCAGTAACGATAAGAACTCTTGTTTCACCGCCTCGCGTTCCGGCAAACAGATACCAGATAAGATTTTTCATTTAAAAGAAAAAAAGAAGAATGCTACTTAAATCTTGCCAACCAAGTCCATGCCTGGCTTCAAGGTCCTGCTGCCTGGCTTCCACGAAGCTGGGCAAACTAAACCAGGATTCTTGGCAACAAACTGTGCTGCCTGCAAACGGCGCATAATTTCATACGCTGACCTGCCAATAGAATTGTCATGAATGTCATATGATTTCACAATACCTTTTGGGTCAATGATGACTGTGCATCTTTGAGAAAGGCCATCGTTTTCAATGAGCGTGCCATAAGCGGTACAGATAGCTCTTGTTGGATCTGCGACCATCGGATATTTGATTTGCTTGATTGTAGGAGAATTGTCGTGCCATGCCTTGTGCACAAAAGCGGTATCAGTGCTGACTGAAAGAATTTCAGCGTTCATTTTCTTGAAAGCATCGTACATATCAGCTAATTCGCCCAGTTCAGTAGGGCAGATGAATGTGAAGTCGGCTGGATAAAAAGCGAGAATTACCCATTTGCCTCGGTAGTCCTTAAGGTTAATCTTGATCGTTTTGTTGTTCTGAAAAGCTTCTGTTGAAAATTCTGGTGCTGTTTTTCCTACAAATGTGCTCATAGTGTATACCCCCTTAAATGAGAAAAATGAAAGAAAAATAAAAAAGTTGTGAAAGCTAAGTATTTTTTACTTAACTAGAAGCGTCGAGGCTTGCGTTTTGCGTAGCAGTCTCGGCAGTAGACTGGTTTTCCTTCAGTTGGTTTGAAGGGAACCTTGGTCTGTGCTCCACAGTCTGAGCAAGTTGCATCAGACATTTCACGTGGTGCGCCAAAATCGTTTCCGAATCCCATTTTCTTATTCACCCGGTTGTGTTAGTTATACGACGAGAACTAGTCTCTGTATACTAGAGGTATTTGATGCTGGGGAGTATATAAATGTATTGTTTTGGGCGTATGTCAAGAACCC
>CAZNFZ010000087.1:0-4509 GCA_964572665.1 uncultured Methanosarcinales archaeon | reverse complement strand
TTCAAGTGATTCAAGAACATCGTAACTTCTGCTTCGTGGAACGTTTGCTATGTCTGATAATTCACCAGCTGTTGCAACGCCGCGTGATAACAGTGCTGTCCAAAGCTTTGCTTCGTAGCTGTTTAAACCGAAATCCTTTAGCTTATTCAAAAAATCCTTTTGAACTATCATTGTTGTGCACTCCAAATATTGTGTTGTTACTCTATCGTAGGTATAGCCAATATATAAATGTTTCCGTTTTTCACTCTTCACAAGTAATGAAAATATCCCTTTTTAAACAATATGCCTGTCTCACCCCTCTGTTTCCTATGCAAATCAGCTATGTTGTATGTTAAGATGTTTCTTTTATTATTATTATATATCTATATAGAAAATAATTAAATAATAAACTTCAAACCACACAACTCACTAGTAAACTAAATAAAAAACGACAAATCACTCTTCAGCTTAATCACTGTTCCATACGAAATCAGGGGGTGTGACCACCCCAAAACTTTATATATATCTATTACTGTCATTTCCACATGCAAGAAGCCCCTAAAGGGGTGTATGTGTGGGTTTTCTTGCCGTGCTCAAAATCATATATGATTTGAGGGTATAAGGAAGAAAAATTGGTGGTTTTTTGATATGAAGGAAAAGGGTTTGGTAGATTTTTTTGAAAAATACTTGGAAAAAAAGCCGATTTTCAAGGATAAGACCGTTTTACAATCAAATTACAGTCCAATTCAGATTCCACACCGTGATGAGCAAATCCAGCAATTAGCCAATATTCTAGCTCCCGCCTTACGAATGGACAAGCCGTCAAACGTGTTTGTTTACGGAAAAACCGGCACTGGTAAAACACTTACTGTAAAGTACACCACGCAGCAATTAACCGAGATTTCCCTTCAGAAAAAAATTCCTCTTAAGGTTATTTACCTTAATTGTAAGCTCAAAAAGCTTGCAGACACAGAATACCGTCTTGTTGCTCAGCTTTTGCGCGAATATGGTAATAACATTCCGCCTACCGGTCTCCCAACAGACGAAGTGTACAATATTTTTTACAAGACAATTGACAAAGACAAGCACAGTTTGCTTCTTGTTCTTGATGAAATTGACCAGCTTATCGGCAAAGCAGGCGACGAGCTTCTCTACAATCTCACCCGTATTAACTCTGAGTTGAAGAACACTCAAATTACGATTATCGGCATTTCTAATGATCTTGTATTTACAGATGCATTAGACCCAAGAGTTAAAAGTTCTTTAAGTGAGGAAGATATCATTTTCCCTCCTTACAATGCTGAACAAATTCAGAACATTTTGAAGCAGCGCTCCCAGCTTGCGTTCAGTCCTGGCGTGGTAGAGGATGGCGTTCTTGAAAAATGTGCAGCATTTGCCGCCAGGGAGCACGGAGACGCACGTAGGGCATTGGAACTGTTGAGAGTTTCCGGCGAATTGGCAGAGCGCCAGAATGAAAGCAAGGTTGCTATCTCTCATCTTGACCAGGCAGAGGAAAAAATAGAGCGCGATCGTATTCTTGATTTGGTATCAACTCAGCCAAAGCAGTATCAAGTTACTCTTTTCTCGATTATTGATGCCTGCAGCCAAAAACAAGGAGTATTCACTGGTGAGATTTACTCTGCATATGAGCGTTATTGTGCTCAAACCGGTCTTAGGCCGTTAACCCAGCGGCGTGTCAGCGACATTATTGCCGAGCTGGACATGTTGGGCATTATCAATGCCAAAGTCATCAGCAAGGGCAGGTATGGGCGCACAAGGGAAATTTGCATTGGCACAAATGAGGGGATTACTCAGAAAATCAAAGGCATCTTGAATGAAGAGCTTGGGTTGTCATGGAGCAGCTAGTCAAAAAGAAGGAAATTGTAAGCGCGTTTTTGAAAAGCAACGTGTTGGTTAGCAGGCAGGTACTTGAACGTTTAAGCCAGCCGGATGTTGTTGACCAGTGGCACAGTGCTTTGTCTAAAGGCGTACATCCTACTGAGTTGCTAGACCAGCAGCAAGCCCCAATTTCCGCTGTGCGCATAATTTGGGAGTATGATGACAAGCCTAAAAAGCGCACCGTTCAAGATTTTGTTGATTACTTCAATGCCCGTTATCGCGCTATTGAACGGCTGCTTCATAATCGCCAGGAATTGCAAAATTTGACTTCAATTGGCCGTTTGCGGGGAAAGAAAGACCGTGAACAGGTTTCCATTATTGGAATTGTGCAGGACAAATATGAGACGAAGAATGAGCATTGGATGCTGAAATTGGAAGACACCACTGGCACAATTAATGTTCTCATTATGAAATCAAAGCAGGACCAGCACGTATTTGCGTCCGATATCGTTCTTGACGAAGTGATTGGAATTAAAGGAGTATTAGGTGACAGTGTAGTGTTCGCTGACAATATCGTAATTCCTGACGTGCCGATTACTGAGCCAAAGACAACTCCTGACGAGGCATATGCGGCAGTTTTATCTTGCATTCATGTTGGCTCTGCAAAATTTGAGCATGAAAAGTTTAATAATTTCTTGGAATGGGTGAACGGAAATTTTGGCACTCCGGAGCAAAAGGAAATTTCGGGCAAACTCAAGTATGTGTTTATTTGCGGCGATTTAGTCGATGGTGTTGGAATATATCCTGGCCAGGAGAAAGAGCTTACGATTACTGATATTCGTGAGCAGTATAAGGAGTGTGCGCAGTTATTATCTAAAATTCGCAAGGACGTGCACGTAATTATCGGACCGGGAAATCACGACGTTGGAAGAATTAGTGAGCCGCAGCCAAAATTGATGAAAGAGTACACAAAACCATTATGGGACCTGCCAAATGTTACGATGGTTTGCAATCCATGCATGACCAATATTCACGGTTCTGCAGATTTTGGCGGTATTGACGTACTTTCCTATCACGGTTACAGTTTTGATGACTATGCTGAAATTGTTCCGAGTATTAAGAACTCTGGCAAGCATATTTCTGATCGTGCGCCGTTGATTATGCGTTTTCTTCTTCAACGTCGTCATCTTGCCCCGCAGCATACTTCCACTTTGTACATTCCTGATTCTCGTATTGACCCGTTGGTTATTGAGAAAGTTCCTGATTTGTTTTTTGCAGGCCATATTCACAAAGCAGGCACCCTACAGTATCGAGGCATAACTCTTGTATCTGCCAGTTGTTTTCAGGGCAAAACAGATTTCCAGGAAAAAGTTGGTCACGATCCTGATCCTGGCGTTGTGCCTGTGGTCAATTTGCAGACGCGGCAAGTTTCGATGATGAGGTTTTGAATGGTAAGTGCATCGCCTGAGATGAATGCGTATTTTGAACAGTTGAAGGCAGAAGTTGTTAGATTGCACTCTGTTGCTTCCAAAGCGCGCGCGAAAGGGTGTGATCCAGAATCTGTTGTCGAAGTTTCGCTTGCTGACAATATGGCGCAGCGTGTTGTGGGTTTAATCTCGGTAATTGCGCCGCAGATTGTAAATTCAGGCGTTGTTGAGCGTATTATTGATTTGGAAAAGCAGTATGGCTCACTTGATTGGCGTGTCGCGTTGAAGATTGCTGAGGAAGTTGCGCTAGAAAAATTCTGTAAGTTTACTGACAAGAAACAGGCAATGGAAGTTGGTATCCGTACTGGTTTTGCGTACGTGACTGTTGGAGTGGTTTCTTCTCCTTTGGACGGTATCGTCAATATTGAGATTAAGAAGCGCATGGACAACAGGGGCGAGTATATTTGCGTTAATTTTGCCGGTCCAATAAGAAACGCGGGTGGTACAGCTGCTGCAGTGAGCATCATTATTACAGACTACGTTAGAAAAATTATGGGGTATGACGTGTACGATGCCACACCTGATGAATGTAGGCGAGCTATTACGGAATTGCAGGATTATCATGAGCGTATAACAAACTTGCAGTATGTTCCAAGTGAGGCAGAAGTTGAATTCATGCTCAAGCATCTGCCGGTCGAGGTCTCTGGAGACCCGAGTGAGCAGATTGAAGTTTCTAATTACAAGGATTTGCCGCGTATTCCCACTAATAACATTCGAAGCGGTTATTGTCTGGTGCTTTCCAGCTGTATTCCATTGAAGGCGCCTAAACTTTGGAAGCAGTTGAGCGCTTGGGGAAAGGACTTCGGCCTTGACTCTTGGACTTTCCTCGAGGAATTTTTGCATATTCAGAAAAAGGCAAAAGCCGGCAAGACCACGGCTGCAGTTTCAAATCAAAAAATTACTCCTGACTTCACATACATTGCTGATTTGGTTGCCGGTAGACCAGTATTAGGTTACCCATTACGTTCTGGCGGCTTCCGTTTGAGATATGGTCGTTCAAGAACATCCGGTTTTAGTGCGCAAAGCATTCACCCAGCGACTATGTATATTCTAAATCAGTATATCGCAACCGGCACGCAGTTGAAGACGGAGCGTCCGGGTAAAGCAGCAAGTATGACGTCTTGCGATTTAATTGAAGGTCCTATTGTTCGTCTGGCAGACGGTTCTGTGCAGCAGCTCCGATCATTTGAGGAGGCAAAGCGCG
>CAZNFZ010000086.1:0-4830 GCA_964572665.1 uncultured Methanosarcinales archaeon | reverse complement strand
AGTCGGCGACCAATTCTTTGTAGACGCGCTTTCAGAGGAAGAAAATGCAATCGAAGCGCGCCTGACTGTAGCAGTTACTGAGAAAGGAATGATTTGCGCGATGCAAAAAGGCGGCGCAACACCTCTGTCTCCAGAAGAAATCGACAAGATGATAGAGATAGCACAAAAACTTGCGCCATTACTGCGCAAGTCGTTATAATGGTGGTGGCAAATGGAAAAACATACAAAGTATGAAATCGCACGAATGATAGGAAGCAGAGCATTACAAATCAGCATGGGAGCGCCATTCTTGGTAAAGCTTACAGAAAAAGACCTTGAAGCGATTGGGTTCAATCCAATAGAAATCGCCAAGAAGGAATACGAGCAAGGCGTACTGCCAATAGCAGTAAGACGACCGCTTCCAAAACGCGCGGGAAAAGCAGCCGCAGCGTAATTTTATTTCTTTTTTTATGTTAAATTCTATAACTGACGCAAAACTCGACAAGTACTTCGATATAACTTCTAGAGCGCTGGAAAAAATTAAGATTGTTGCTGCACACAAGAAACAAGCGGAAGACGCCCTGGATATGGCAAAAAGATATTTTTCTGATGCACAACACTTTCGCGAAAAAGGAGATTATGTAAACGCTTTTGCCGCAGTAAATTATGCTCACGGATGGTTAGATGCGGGTGCAAGATTAGGACTCTTTGACGTCGGGCACGATTCAGAACTTTTTACGGTAGATTAAGCAGCCTTCTCGAAAAGTTCCTTGCGCGCATTTAGATATTTGATGAAATCTTCTGATTTCATAACGGCTAAAAAGTCTGCCTCAGGAACAATCTTCACATAAGTTGGCTCTTCTGGAACTACGAATTTGCTCATGTTTACTTCGGGCAAGGGCACATACGTCTCAACATTAGTAAAGTTGCCGAGGATGGAATAACCAACATCAACTCTGTGCACCGCATCAGTCTTTCTGCACATCCATCTAAGCACTCTGAAAGGGTTCATTTGCGGGTTCAAATTAACATTCCTTTCAACCATATTCCAATAACCCTTTTTCGTGCTTAACAACAACAAATTCAGGCCGTCACCTTGAAAGTTATACACTGTAACAACTGAGTCCAATGTCTTTGCAGGCTCTCTGGGAACGTATAAAGACTTTCCTTCAAGAATTGTTCCGGTATGATCTATCATATAGAACACGATAAGCTCTGAACTTAAAAATCTTTCTTTTTTGACACTTTGGAGTGGTTAAACTCTCTTATATAGGATTACTTATAAAGAACGCCTATGCGGCCGATAATAAAAGAGGACATTCTTGAAGCATTGAAGGACGTCATTGAAGCAGTAAAAAAAGAAGATTATTCCGCGCTTTCTGAGCTTAGTAATCACACAATCCACGATGCCAGCATCTTCCAGGAAGATGATCCTTTAACACTTGCAGTGCTGGTGTATGCGCTGTCAAAATGCATCCAAAGGTGCCTGGAGAGGAGACAAGCGTGTCCTTCTGTTGCTCCATCATTGCAAAAAGCATACGACGCTTTGGAACAGGATGACGACAATGCATACCGTGCAGTTATAAAAAATATGCTGCGAGAGATTGGCGAAATGGATGCGCAGCTCAAGATGTACATTCAGGAAGTAATTCAAAAAGCCAAGATAAAAAAAGCTTCCAAGTTGTACGAGCACGGAATTTCTATTGCACGCACTGCTGAATTGCTAGGGCTGAGCCAATGGGAGCTGCAAAATTATATTGGTAAAACTGTTATTGACATTCCGCATGATGGCATGAAAGTTTCTGAGCGGTTAAGGCGCGCACGGGAGCTTTTCCGATGAAGCAATTAATCTTTGACGCCGGACCAATAATCAGCCTGACAACCACTAATATGCTTTGGATACTTGAAGAACTCAAGAAAAGTTTCAATGGAAGTTTTTCAATGCCTCTAGGAGTTAAGCACGAGCTTGTCGACAGGCCGCTGGAAACACGGCGTTTCAAATTTGAAGCATTGCAAGTACAAAGCTTAATCGAGCGAGGAATAATTAACGTAATTAACGATCCGGTCGTGCAGCAGAAAGCGCAGCAATTGCTGAACCTGGCAAATTCCGTACTTTCAGCACACGGGCAAAACATCAAAATTGTGCAAATAGGTGAAATGGAAGCTCTGGCAGCTGCGCTTCTATTCAAAGCAGACGCCATTGTTATCGACGAAAGAATAACCAGAACACTTCTCGAGAATTCGAAGGGGCTTCAGCAGCTGATGGAAAAGAGGCTGCACATGCAGCTAAAGCTCAACGAGAAAGCATTGCACGACTT
Source organism: uncultured Methanosarcinales archaeon (assembly GCA_964572665.1). Taxonomy (GTDB): domain Archaea; phylum Nanobdellota; class Nanobdellia; order Woesearchaeales; family ARS49; genus CABMGU01. The sequence continues at coordinate 2,533 of CAZNFZ010000086.1, read as the reverse complement.
TGAAGAACAAACAAGCCGCATTACAATTATTAGAAGTATAGAGCTTGTAACAATAGCATACGAGCAAGGACTGCTGGACAAGTTTGTAGTAAAACTGCCGAACGCCCGACGAGAACTTCTGGAAAGCATTCTCTGGGGAGTAAAATTAAACGGCTGCTCAGTCACAGAAGATGAAATCGATACAATTGTCAGGGCGGAAAAGTTGTAAAGTACTTACATAAGATTTATAAGTAACCTCTGCATTAATTTGTTAATAAGTTTATAAAAAAGGTCTGAGAATAAAAGAAACATGCTGCATTCTGGCGTTCTTTCTTCGCAGACGTATATTTCTGCATTACTGGTGATGTTTTAATGGCAGAAGTCCCTTCTGGATACAAGGGTATTGTTATTGCGCCGCCATTGCCATACGAATTTTTTGTAACAAGCGGCATTGGCCAGAGCAAACACCAAATACACGCCGGCAGCTACCACGACGCAATGCGAGCAGCAGGCGTTGAACTCGGCAACTTAATTCCTTATACAAGCATTCTTCCACGCATTGCAAAAGAAGTTCCACTGGAAGAAGGCATCCAGCGCATAGAACACGGCGCGGAAGTCAAAGTCATACAGGCAGCAGCGCACGTTGACCTTGAAACCAATCTTAAGCGCGCAACATCCGGCATACTCTTTGCATGGCTGCATCCAAAGGGAAAAAGAGGACGCATCGGCGGACTAGTGTGTGAGTACAACGGCAATGGCACTGTTGACGAAGCACGCGAAAACCTCGAATCCTGCATGGAAGGCCTCTACCGCGGGCAAAACAGAAACGGCAAAGCATTCGCGGAAAGCCACGATTTGAAAGGCAGACGCTTTATCAGCGCAACAATTGAGCCAAAAGAACGCTACGGCACAGCACTCAGTGCGCTGGCATTTGTAAGCTATGTTATTCCTGTTCTCGACCAAAACGTCTTTGAAAAAGACGAATTAGCAGAAGCAGTCGCCCAAAGCGCCCTTGGCGGAAAAGGCCTTACAACCGGGCCATCGAAAGCTTAAACCAGGGCGAATAATTATCAAGATTGTTCTTTATGTCTTCTTTCAAGTCTTTAATTGAAATCCATTTCCAATCATCAGCCTCTTCTGGATTCAGCTTTGGAACGCCGTCAAATGTTCCTTTAAAGACATGCAAGAACTCATGTTCAGTCATTCCCTTGTCAAGCTTAACTTGGTAAATGTATTCAAACATCTTGGTTAACTCGCAATCAAAGCCATTTTCTTCCATCAACCTGCGCTTGGCAGCGTGTTCCATAGTCTCAGTTGGCCTTTGATGTCCGCAGCAAATGTTCGTCCACAAACCGCCACTGTGATACTTTGTTTTCGCTCGCTGCTGCAGCATCATATCGCCTTTGCTGTTAAAAACAAAGATTGAGAATGCGCGGTGAAGAATACCTCTGCGGTGAATATCTAACTTTTCACCAGTACCTATTTGATTGTCTTTCTCGTCAACCAGAATAACAAACTCAGTCATTTTATTAGAGCTTTTGCAACAATCAATGGGAATAAAATAGTTGCGTCGCCGAAGACCTTGACACTGCTTGCTTTTGGCAGGATTTTGCCCCAGCTGACTGCTTCATCTGGTCTGGCTCCACTGTCAGAGCCGTCAAATTCCTGAGCGTTGTTGATGTAAACAGCATAGTCAGCGCCGTTTCTCATCATGTTTGTGTTGAGAATGTGATGTTTAACGACGCCGCTGCCGAGAATAATCAGGCCAGTTTTCTTCGCGTCAAATGTCAAATCATTCAATTTCTTCATATCCTGCGCGATGTCAATCGCGAAATCAGGATTCTTGAACTTGAAAAAGTAAACCATGTCGCCCATACTGCCATCGGTTAACGCAGGGCAGAAAACTGGAATATTGTTCTTATGGCACCAATAGTAAATTGAGTCCTTGTGGTTGATTTCCTTGCCTAATCTGTCAACAAATTCTGATGGAGTGATGAGGTGTCCGGTTTTTCTCTGCTCATAAGCCATCTTATTCAAAACTGGTGTAAGGAAATCCTCAAATTTACAGTATCGTGAGTTTGGAACGAAGATATTTCCAGTTCTATTGATGCCTCGCTTTCGTAAATCAGCGCCAGGCGCTTCAAAATCACCCAAAATGAAAGGCTCAATGCACTTGATGATGTCCTCCTCGACACCGCCGGCAGTTGTAACAATGATGTCAACCAATTTGTGCTCAGCAAGATAGCGGAAAACGTCTCTTAAGCCTGAAGTGACCATGTTTGACGTGTAGCCCAAGTAAATCGTGCACTTGTCCTTGCGCATTTGCTTGATGAGTTCGATAGCCTTAGCAAGATGTGTTGCTTGGAAGCCAGTAGTCAAGAAAGAATCAAGAATCTTGTCATAATCAACGCCTTTATTGAAATCATAGCCCTGAATAGGCAAACCTTTCGGCTCTTCGCTTTCGCGGAGCACGTTTTCATGTCCTTTTTTTAGTTTATCAGCCATAGAGAAAGAACTAGGAAGAAGACAATTTACGAGTGACTTCTAACAGATT
>CAZNFZ010000085.1:0-2871 GCA_964572665.1 uncultured Methanosarcinales archaeon | reverse complement strand
GTCTACATAGACTCCCAGCCAGGCTTTTTTGTTTGTTGGGTTTTCGCCAAGTTCAATGTCGCGTACAGCGTTCGATGTTATGACATTTACTGTATCGCCTGGTAGCGAATCTTTGAGTGAGTTTGAAAAGTCTGCTGTTTCCCTGATTGCTTGCCCGTTAATTGCTGTTATTTTGTCTCCAACAATCATGCCTGCCTGTTGTGCAGGCGGATTTCCATCCATGATGTCTGTAATAACAACGCCGTCCTTGGAATAGAATGTGTCAGTGTATGGTGTTATGACTGTGAACATTAAGAGCATCAAAACAAGTCCGGTTACTATGTTTGCGACAGGCCCTGCTGCGTAAACTGCCAGTTGTTTTTTGCGTGATGCCTGTAATAATTTCTTTTCGTCTGGTTCGACAAATGCGCCGGGGATGAGTGGAATTATTGCGCCTAAAATAACCAACCCTGAGTTTTTGACTTTCAATCCATAGGCGCGTGCCATTACGCCGTGCATTCCTTCGTGTATTATCAAAATCGCGAAGATGCTGATTATCCAGTAGAAGAACGGCACGTAAAATACTCCTTTTGCTTTGAATGGAAGAACAACTCCAACTGTTGGAGTAATAGATCCAGTTAGGACTTGTATTAAGCTGCGTGCGAGGTCAAATGTAACGATTGCCATGCCGATGAATCCGATGCCGATTATCCATGGTGTTGCGACTTCCCAGAAGCGTTTGTACTTGCGGGCAAGTTTGTCCATTGTGGAAATGCCTGCCTGTGTTCTGTACATTGCTGCGTAGAATATTCCCCATCTGTGGAATGATAGTTTTTTGCGGTTTACGAAGACGATTAGTGCTAGAATAACAATCAGTGAAATCGTTGCTGCCGTGTCTACAGAAACCATTTGTATTGGGCTTGCCTGTTTATTAATAAACGTTATGATTTATCAAGAATTGCGGCTAACTAAATCGATACTTTTGCGCAATTCTTGAGACTCGGAAATCGCCAATTTCCGAGGGGTGAGTAGTTTGACTATATATTACTGTTAAGTGGTGAAAATACAAAGTTTTTTATAGGAGTTTTAAGAAAGAGAGATTATGAGCAAAAAGAAGGAGAGTTTAATCGCGGATATTGCTTTTATTGGAGCCGTATTAGCTGGGCTTTTTTACGGGACGTCTCGTATGACGCAAATGTTCAGCTCAAAGCCATTAGAGCAGAGAGTTGAACAGTCAGTGATTCCAAAGATTGATGTTCCAGAAGTTGTAAAAGAATATGTTCCTACATCTCCTGACTATACTATAAGGAAGGACGTAAAGACTGGGTTGGCGGTTGTTGAGAACAGGGACAGTTTCCAGTTCTATGGAGATAGAGTGCAGAAGGGCGGAAAGTACAAGGAAGTTGACGCAGATTTATACGAGTTGTTGATGAATATGGCTGACTCTTACAAAACAGAATTCAATCAAAAATTGTTTGTTGGCCCAATGTGGGATGACCAGGGGCATAGTAAAAACTCAAAGCATTACGAAGGAACAGCTGTTGACATTGATTTTGGCGCCAATATAGGCACTGCCGAGTACAAAAAGGACAGGCCAAAAGCAGAATTCTTGCTGCGCTATATTCAGAAATATGAAAAAGAGCACAATAAAGAATTTAAAGTTCTATTTAACGACAAGGACTTCATCAAGGAAGGATTGTGCACCTATTTTGAAGGTCATCACAATCATATACATATTGGGAAGTGAGTTGTATGGACCGTAAGCATTTACCAGTTTCTCTGTTGGACGATTTGAGCTGTGACGTGAATAATACTGACGCGTTCAAGGAGATGGTCGACTCTGCCGATGGCCTTGATACTGACATAAGTGCTATGCTGATTGGGGATGAGCAGAAAAAAATTCCTCCGCGTATTACTGATCCTAGAAAACGTCTTTCTGCTTTTGTAATAGAGAAGCTTAAGGAAGTCGCGGATGATTACACTGATCGTTCAACTGCTGATGTGCGCGTTTTTGAGTACAAGCTTGACCCAAAACAGAAGTATAATTTTCAGACTGTTTTCCCGAACACCTTAACCACTTATTTGTGGCGCGACAAGAACAACTTGATTCAAAGGATGTTTAGTGCGAGATGCGAATACCAGCCGGATATACACTCGGGAAATTCGTATAGAAGTTTAGTAAATCAAAGTACAAATCTGGCTGGCTTGCTTGCACGGCTTGGCCCGTGGGAAAAGCAGTCATTGGACGAATACTGTATTATAGATGACTTGAGGGCTTTCCCGTTAAAGCAGCTTGCAGCTCCCTTACTGAAATCGCCGGTACTTGAACGTTCAGTGCCTTTCAGGGTATGTGAAGGAGAAATGATATTTGACAGTGACCGTGATACTAGCGGAAAGCCAGTAGTTGCTTCCATTCAGCCGCGAATGTCCAAGAAGGCAATGGTTTCTGTGCAGATGTATGATTATGGAAAGACTTTGGCAGTTCAAATTCTGTACAAGGGAATTTAGTTTCTATGTAAAAATAATAATTAGTTGTCACCACTTAGTAACTACAAACCGAAACCTTTTTATATGGGTGTTAATAAATAAGTATCTTCCTATAATGGAAAGGTGTACTATGAACAAAATCAAGAAAACATTGGCAAGTTTAGCGATTTCATTGGCAGCATTAACAGGCTGCGATAAGAGAACAGAATATGTTTATGTTACTGCGCCGGTTGAAACTCCTGTGCCTACAGAGGCGGGTGTTAATTGCGAGCAGCAGTTCGAAACGCGCTTATTTGATTCTTATGGTGATAATTCTTGGGCTATCATTAGCAGAGCGGATAGTTCATTGGCCATGAAATTTTCTGGTGTAGAGCCGTCTGGACCAACTGATTATTTGGTGAAATT
>CAZNFZ010000084.1:0-16313 GCA_964572665.1 uncultured Methanosarcinales archaeon | reverse complement strand
GAGAATACGACTGCTCCGATTGTTAATACGAGTGCGTACATGAATCCTTGGAAAATTGTTCCAAGTGTCAATCCGCCTTTGATTGCTCCGCCGACTAAGTCTGGCGGGCTTACCCAGGATACGAGTCCTGTTGCTGGCGAGTTTCCTGCAAATGTTCCGAATATTGGGAAGCCCCAGTTTTGTAGTAATCGTGCCCATAATTGTATGTTTGCAAGCAATGCGCTCATCAAGATGATTGGGATATTTGAAGTATAAATGAAGTGTAATGGCCATCTGATTCCGTGTCCTCTGACTCTTCCGAATGACAATGGAATTTCAACTTTCATTGATTGTACGTAAACTGCTATTGCAAATATTGCTACTGTTGTTAGGATGCTTGCCAGCATCAAGAGTGCTGTTTGCGGGTCGCCTGCAGCTAAACTTTGGAATAATGCGGGTATTGCTCCTGTTGCAACTCCTGGGTTTGTTGGTGATGGTAAGGGTGATAATAATCGGATGAATAATGATTGTGCGACTCCTGCAACGATAAACAAGCTAATGCCTGATCCAAAGCCCCATTTGGTGGTAACTTCGTCCATGAACATGATTAATATTCCGCCAAGTATGAGTTGGAACACCAGTATTAGTTCAAGTTGGAAGTATAACGCAGTTCCAGTCAAAGCTTCTGGTGGTGCTAATCCGCCCATGAAAACATAGATTGCTGCTTCAAATATGACGAAGAAGAATGCGAGTAGTTTTTGTATTCCTGTGAATCTTTGTTTGCCTTCTTTGGTTGTCGTGTCAAACTTTACTAGTCCTGAACCGTTCAATAATTGTAAAACGATGCTTGCTGTGACAATCGGTCCAATACCGAGTGAAATTATCGAACCAAAGCTTGCTCCTAGAATGACTGATAATAATTCAAATCTTTGTAATGCGTTTTGTCCTAATCCAAATAATGGGACTAGTCCAAGGATGAAGAACAATACCAGCATGATGCCGGTCCATTTGAGTTTTTCTTTGAATGAGAGTTTTTTCTGCGTTGGATGAGAAACTTCCGGCAGATTCATTAAAATGCGGTCTAAGAACGCCATTTATTCTGCCACAACCTCGCCGCCAGCCGCTTTGATTTTTTCTGCAGCGCCTGCGGTTGTTGTTGGTACTGTTATCTTGATTTTTTTGGTGACTTTGCCTGTGCCTAGAAGTTTTGTATAGCCCAGTTTTGTCAAATCAATAACTATAACGCCTGCTTCTTGTTTTGCGTGTTTCTGCGCAATGAATGCTGGTAGTTTGTCTTCAAGATCGCGTACTGATATGACACAGTCTTTTGTTACTTGTCCTTTGCTGACAAAGCCGTGTTTGCCAAAGTAGTCTAGCGCCCAGATGCTGGGTTTTTTGTTGTCGGACTTCTTACCAGTTCCTGCATTTCCGTATCCACCGCGTTGTCCTGAGTTTCGGTGCTTGTTTCTTCCCCAGCCGTGTGTTCCGTGGCTTCTGCTTGACTTCTTTCTCTTGTTGACTACCATATTAAATCATCCTCATGATTAAATCATTTATTTTTTCTTTTCTGTCGCCTGAAGCCCCGCCCAGCTTGAAAGGCATCTTGACTCCCTTTCTGCCGTATCCTTTGCGTGGAGGGTTTAATTTGAAAATCTTGTCGCCTTTCGTCTTCAGTGCAGCTAGTGTCTTTTCATCAACTGAACCCCAGGTTGCAAATGGCGCGATTGGCTTGAGCATGCCTTTTATGTGTGGTACATCTTCAACAACAACACAGTGGTTTTTCTTTTGCAGTCCGAGCATGTTGAACGTGCCATGTACGTATGAATTAATGCGCACATTTCCTCTAACGCGAACTATTGCTATCTTCATTGTTTTCTACCCTCTATCATATACACGTTTGTGATGTTCACTGGTCGTGGTTTGAATGTGTTCAGTTTCTTGAGTGCATCTATGCATGCGATAATCACGTTTACTTTTGAACGTGTCTGCCCGAATGTCTTGCTGTACACGTTTTCAATTCCTGCCAATTTGAGAACTTTGGCGCATTCTTGTTCAACAATCAGTCCTTTGCCTTTTGGTGCTGGCATTAATCTGATTCTTACAGAGCCGCACTTGCCTTCAACTTCCCACGGTATGCTGTGTGGTTCGCTGGTTGCGTCTTCCCAACTGCCTGCTCCGCGTCTGATTTTGAATATTGAGATTTTTGCGTTTCTAATTGCTTTTTCTCGTGCAGGTACAGTGTCTTTGCTCTTGCCGTAACCAATGCCGACATATCCATCGCTGTTTCCAACGACCGCCATGCATGCAAAGCTTGGCTTGTTTCCTTCAGGTGTTTTCTTTTGTGTCTGCTTGAAGATTCTTTTACTTCCTCCACCAAACTTACCTTTGCTTTGTCCAATCATAAGCAGTTCTGACTGCACATTGGGCATGAGAATGTCAACAATTTGTTCTTCAAGGATGAGAATGCCGTTGTTCAAAATCTCGTCTATGTCCTTAATTTCTCCACTCTTGACTTTTTTACCGATTGCAGTTTTTGGATTCCAGCCTTCAACATTTATACTGATCTCTGGCTTGGTTTCTTTTTCTATTTCTGGAAGTTCAGTGATGACGTCTTTTTCAACTTCAAGTTTTTCTTCTTCCTCAGGTTTTTCTGCTGGTTTTACTTCTGTTGGCTTTATCATTGTGCACCTATTGTTTTCTTGACTTGGTCAAAGTGTGATGGCAGGGTTTCTGGGTCAAAGTTTGCTTTCACGTATGCGCTGAACTGTTTCTGGTACTTGTCTTTGTTAGCTTTCAGCAGTTTTGCGTATGCTGCTACCTGTTCTCCTCTGATTCTGTTCATGCTTGGCGCTATTTCTTTTGCAAACGGCACTTGTAATCCACCTTCTAATGCTCCTGCAGCTGCTGCATACAAAATGCATCCTTTGACGCTTGTGTATTGTCCGATGTCAAGCACACAGTCAATTTTTTTCTTTGCTTTCTTTGCCAATAACATGCCCGTCAGGTAAGCCGCGCTCGTGTTTCCCGTGCCTGCTTTCCAGCCGTGTTTTTTTAGCTCTTGTGAGTGTGCGCTGGCAATAATTTTGTCCCCGGTTTGGTGGTATTCGATTAATTGCAGGCTGATGTGCTTGAGACTTTTGCGTACTACAAGCCGTGGTCTGTTGCCTGATAGCATCTTAATTCGCTTTTTGTAATCTGTTTTTCCTTCCCGCTTTCTGCGGTATGCCACTGTGTATGTTCTGTTTGTTGCCATTTTATTTTTTCCTTATCATTTCTTGTTCTTGTATGTAGATTTTGATGTGGTTGGTGCTTCTGAAAAAGCCGCCCTTGATTTTTGCGTAGATTGTTTTGAATGCTTCGTTGTCTATGATCTGGTTTTGCTTGAGTTTTTTCGCAAGGGCGCGTTGTGAGCGTGCGTTTGCAATCCATTGTGTTTTTGGGTTCAGGCGCGCTGTTGATTTTCCCTTTCTGCTGCCTTGTCCGGATTTTCTTCCTTTTTTCTTCTGTGCGCTTATGTGTTTTGCGCGTGCTCTGCTGATGCCTTGTGACTGCACCTTGTAGACAATGCCTTTGTGGATGAGCCTCGATACGTCAAACTTGGTGATAGCTTCTTTGATTTCTCCCAGCTTTGTTGGGTCAAACTTTACTCTTCCTAGTCCGCATTTCAGTATTTGTGAAGCGAGGCGTTTTTGTAGGTCCATTTTATGCCTCCTTCTGGATAATGACTTTTTCTGCTTCCATTCGTTCCTGTTCTTTGGTCATTGGTGCTTCTTCTTTCTTGGCTTCTTTCTTTGGTGCCGCTTTTGCAGCTGTTTGTTTTTTCTGCGTGCGTGATTTATTCTTTTCTTTGCGTGCGGCTACCTTGTCAATTAATATTTTGAGTTCTTCATCAACGTTTTTGACATTGAAGATTGTTACATTTTTCTGCTTGCAGGCAGTCAGCAGTTCTGTTTTTCTCTTTCCGCCGACGTTTGCAATTATGGCTCCTTGTGTTTTTACGTCAAGTGCTGCTATTTCTGAAAGTGTGTTCACGCGTACCATTTGTAATCCGCTGTGGTGCAGTCCTCTGACTGCTGCTGGTCCGCGGTAACCAATGTTTACTGATGCTGGTCTTCCCCAGACGCCGTGTCGCATCTTGCTGTGCATTCCTTTTGGTTTTCTCCACCGGCGATCTAAATCTGGGCGCTTGTGCTGGTCCTGCATAACGAATTCCGGCCTGCGCTTGCTGATTGCCTTTCTCAGTGTAAGTAGTTTTTTGGTTATCATTTTTCGAAGAGTTTCTTTCCTGCCTTTTCAGTCATGTATATTCCATCTTGGAAGACGCGCAAATCTCTGTTTCGTTTTGCCGTTAGGAGTTCAATGTCGCTTGCCTGCTGGCCAGCTAAATCTTTGTCGCAGCTTTCCACTAATATTTGTTCGCCTTCAATTTTTACTATGGCGCCTTTCTTGAGCGTTGTTGTTCTTGGGCTTTTCTCTCCAAGGAAGTTTTTGACAACGAACTTCTCTCCTTGAACTGATACGTTCATAGGGAAGTGCCCGCTGCAAATCTTTAATCGGTATTGATACGGCTGCTGCACGCCAAGTATCATGTTTTTCAGGTGTGCTGAAAACGTATTGATTATTCTTTTCTGCCTCTTCGTATCTTTTGTTGCTGATATTGAAAATGATGTGCCAGTTATTTTTATCTTGATCAATGGGTCTTTCATTGACTTGGAGATTTCTCCTTTGGGTCCTTTTACAGTTACCATTCCATCCAGCACTGATGCCGTGATTCCATTCGGCAGTTCTGTGTTGTCGTCGAGTTTTGTCATTTAGTAGCAGTAGGAGATTACCCTTCCTCCGATTTTTTTCTCTCGTGCTTGCTCGTGTGTCATGAGGCCCTGTGGCGTGCTTATGATAAGTATGCCCACACCATTTGCAGGTAGGTATCGTTTCTCAAATTTCTGGAATTCTTGGCTTTTGAGTGAAAATCGCGGCTTGATAACTCCGCATAAGTTCACGTTTCCTAGTAAGTGCAGTTTTGCGAATCCGCCTCTGCCCGCACTTAGGTCTTCTAGCGCGCCGACATAGCCGTGTTCTTGCATGATTGACAATACTCGTCTGATTATTTTGCTGACAGGGTGAATGGTGAGTTCTCGTTTTCCAGTGCTTTCATACGTGATAATTGCCGACATCACGTTTGCTAATGGGTCGTTTAACATTTTTCCTCCTAACTGTATTTCTTGAATCCGATTTTGGTTGCAACTTCTCTGAAGCAGCATCTGCATAATCCAATGCCGTATTTGCCTATGTGTGCGCCAAATCGTCCGCATCTGCCGCAGCGTTTCAATGCTTGTCCTGTGGCGCGTACTTTTGGTGAATTATGCTTGATGTATTTCTTCAGCTTGATTGGTCTGGTTTTTAGCTGTTTGAATGCTTTTTTCCAGTCTTTTGTTGTCATGCTTTTTCACCAATCGTTATGCCAAAGCTTTTCTGCATGAAGGTCATGGCTTCTGATTTGCTTACCATGTGCTTCTTTGGCACGGTTTTCTGTTCTATTTTGCGTCGTTTGATTCTGTAGCCTGGTTTTTCCAGTGTAACGCAGACTTGTAATCCTAAGACACCAATCTTCGGGTCATAAGTGATGCCCGGAATGTCGATGTATTCGTGAATTCCAAAGCTGATGTTTCCTGCGTTGTCAAAGTACGTGTCGCGTAGGCGTTTTTCTTTTGCGTCAAGTAGTCTTTTCAGGATTTCAACTGCCTTGTTTTTTCTGAGTGTGAGCTTGCAGCCGATTGGCAGTCCTGGTCTGAGTCCCCAGGTTGGGATTCTTTTCTGCGTGACTGTTTTGATTGGGTCAATTCCGGTGAGCATCTTGAGCACGACAACTCCTTTCTCTAGCCTGTTCTGGTCTTTACCTGCTCCGATGTTCAATGTGATCTTCTCAATCCTCGGTTGTTGCATTGGGTTCATATTTTCACAACTGGCTTGTCCTTGCCAACTACAAATGCGAATTGTTTGAGCGTTTCAAACTTTTCTTTTCCTTTTGTAAACCAGAGTCTTTCTCCCTGGATATCATCGATAACGCCAATAACGCTGGTGTGTTTTCCGCTTAACATGAATGCGGTGCTTCCCTTGGCGAGCGGGTAATGGTCTGTTATTTTTTGGCTTGGAACGTCAACAAGCACGCTGTCTCCGATGGCGTAGGTGTTCTTTTCCATGATGATGTTTCTGCCGCTTGACAGGTTGAGCTGTATTTTATTTCCCTTTAGGACGCGTTTGCCGGTAATTCTGCAGATTTTCTTGTTTGTTTCTGTTGCAGGAATATCAATGAATTGCAATCGTCCTTTCTCGTCGAGTGTGCATCGCAGGTTGATGTTTGGTTTTATGTGGATGCTGTCCATGAAGCCGGTACCGTAGTGTGGATCCTTGACAATCATGCCGTCTACCATGACAACTTTTTGATTGAGTATTTTCTTGACTTCTCTGCCGGTTTTGCCGCAGCCAAGTTGTTTGAGCAGTAATGCGATAGGTAAGCTGCGTTCTAATGGGTGTGCTCCTGATTGAGGTCTGATTACCCACTTTGTTGCTTTTCTGGGGATTGTCCAGCTTTTTGGCGCGTTGTATGCTTTTAGATGGTTGCTCATTTCTGTTCACCTGATGGTTTCTTGGTCTGCTTTGTTTCTGTAACTAGTCGTCTCTTGTCTGCTTGCAATTCTTGGATCAGTAATTTTGATGGGTGTACTGGGTACATTGCCTTGCTTCCGTCTTTCTTGCTGAACTCGACTCCATTAATGAACACTTTCATTCGTTTTGTGTCAACTCTGTCGACGGTGCCTGTTTTTCCTTTGTGTTGTCCGCGTAAAACTTTGACTTTGTCTCCTTTTCTTACGCGGAGTGCTCGCATTTTGAGTTTGTTTCTGAGGTCTTTTGATAAATGGCTGCAGAGGAACGTGTTTTTAACGTGCAGTGGCGCTTCGCGTACATACGCGCGCTGCTTTGATGGCTTCACGCTTCCACTAAAACTTGTGTTCCATTTCATACTACAATGCTCGCGATTTTAGAGACCAATGGCCATCTGTCTGCCGCTTCTTTTGCAATTGGTCCTTTGATCATAGTGCCTTTTGGGTTGCCTAATTCGTCTTTCAGGACAACTGCTGCGTTGTCTTCAAAGCGTATGTGTGTTCCGTCAAGTCGTCTGTAGGGCATGCGCTGTCTGACTATGACAGCAGCTACTACTGTTTTTCTCATTTCTGGTTTGCCTTCAACTACTGAGCACATGACATAGTCTCCTATGCCCGCTGAGGGTTTTCTGCCTTTGACGGTTTTTGCGTTTCTGACGCTGATAATTCTGAGTATTCTTGCTCCACTGTTGTCGCATGCCAGCACGTTTGCGGTGTGCGGGAGTCCTCGTGTTACGCGTGCTTTAACTGCTTTCATTTGTTTCAACCTTCTTCTCTTTCTTTATTATTTTTGACTCTTCCATTAATTCTTGTTTTGCCGCGAACAATTTCGCTTGGCCGATTTTTTCGATGATTATGAAGTGCTTGGTTTTGCTGATTGGCCTGCATTCAACGAGTTTTACGATGTCGCCTTTCTTGGCGTCAATGCTTTGTGGATTGTGTGCTTTGACTCTTGTTCTGCTGGTCATGTAACGTTCGTATTTGCTAACGTATTTACGTCTCGGCCATTCAACGGTTGCCGTGGTCTGCATTTTGGCATCTACAACGACGCCGGTAAATGTTCTTCCTCTGGTTTTGATTGTTTGTTCCATTTTGTTTACACCTTAATCTTGATGCGTTCTTCTGGAGCTGCGAGGACATCGTCCCCTTCAACTTCGTGGCCGTCCACTTCAAACACACTTCCGTGTTTCTGCACGCGCTTCACTCCCCGTGATGTCTCCACCATGACTGTGTTGCGTGTTTCGTCCACAACCACTCCCTCCGTGCCTTTTTGGCTTGGGTTGGTTGCGTTGATGACGCGGATGTGTTTGCCGATCCATTCCGCATGAATAACGTGTGTACTCATGCTCACTTGACGATGATTGTTTCTGGTGCAAAGCCGGCCTCAATGAGGATCTGCTTTGCTTTTTGTTTGTGCTCGCCCTGCAGTTCGATCTTTCCTTCTTTGATCGTTCCGCCGCAGGCCAGTGTCGCCTTCAATTTCTTGGCAAGCTGGTCGAGGTTGATTTCCTTTGAATCGATGCCCTCTATGATCGTGTACATCTTGTTGAACTTTTTTGCTTCAGTTCTTACGATGATTTTCTGGCTTTCCTTTGCGATGCTTTCGCACACGCATAGTTCTTTTGGCAAGCCGCAAGTTACGCACACAGTCATGCTTTTTTCTGGGCCTCCTTCAAGGCGCCGCCAGCTTGTGCTGGCGAAGCCTTTTGTGCGAGTATCATGTTGATTCGCGCGATTGTTTTCTTTGCAAGTCTGAGCTTGCCCGGGTTTTTCGGAATCGTGCCTGTCGCAACCTGGGCGTTATCTTTCATGAGTTCTTTGTACAGTTCAAGCATTTTCTGCTTGAGTTCTGTTTCTCCCAGTGTGCGCAGTTCCTTGATTTTCATGCTTTCTCCTCAGTCTTCGCTTCCTTCTTTGCCGGCTCTTTCTTTTCCGCTTCTGGTTCAGCGAACTTGCCGACTTCAATGTCGTCCGGCAGTTTAACATCAGGTGTCATAATGGCAACTTGTATGCCTATCTCGCCTGTTTTCATGATTGAGACTGCTTGTGCGCGCTTTACTCCTTCAACTGCTATGTTGCCGCATTTCTTTAGGTAGCCAGAGTAAAATCGCCATGTTTTTGCGCGCTGGCTCGGAACTTTTCCTGAAATAAGGATCTCAATGCCTAATGCTCCTGCACCCATGACGTCCATCATGGTTTTGTGTCCGATTGCTTTGAATTTCTGAATTCCAAATCTTTCAATCGTGCTTGCTATTCTTTCTGCAACGATTTGTGCGTCGAGGTTTGGTTGTTCAACTTCTGCTATTTCTATCTGCGGGTTTTCCAAATTAAACTTTTTCTTGAGCGTGTTTGTTAATTTCTTGATGTTCTCTCCTTTTCTGCCGACAACTAATCCGGGTCTGCTTGCATAAATAACGACTTTTTCTCCCAATGGAGTTCTTATTAACTTAGTGTGCGAGTGGCCGACGTTCTTCAAGGTCGCTGAGATGAATTCTTGAATTTGGTACTCTCTCAATCTTTCAGCGATGAATTTACGTTCAATCATTTTTTGGCCTCTTGTTTTTTGATTTCTTCAATAATCAGTTCGATGTGTGTTCTCTTTGATTTTGTGCGCTGTCTGCCAGAGTGCATTACTGTTGGTCCTTTCTGAGCGCTTGCGTGCGTGATTATCAGATTGCCCGTGCTTAATCCTTTGAACTGTGCGTTTGCTTCTGCGTTTTTCAAAATCTTGAGTATGTGGCTGCACGTTGTTGGGGCATAACTTCCTGGTCCCATACCTGCCTTGTGGCCGGTGTTTCTGTTGTACTTGTTCATCGGGATTGGCCGTTTCATATCAATCGCAGCTTCAAGCAGTTTCATCGCTTTCTGTATGTCTAATCCTCTGATTGCCGTGCATACTTGCGTACTCTGTTTGCGGGAAATAGGCAGAGCTATTCCGACTGCTTTCGCGCTGTTTTCCGTCGCTTTTACTGAGTACGTGTATCCCATTTATCTCACCGAGAGTGATGCGCTGCTTCTTGTTGCTCCAATACCTGGTGCGCTGTGTCTGACTAGTCTTCTTGTTTGTGAAAATTCTCCCAGTCTGTGTGCCAGCATTTCCGGCTCGATTATCAGCATTACCCATTCTTTGCCGTTGTGGACTTTTACGGTCTTGCCGACCATTTCTGGAAGGATTATCATGTCTCTGCATTGTGCTTTGATGTCTTTCTCGTTTGCTCTGACGCTTTCGAGGAATTTTTTCTCTACTTCAGTGAAGCCTCGCTTCATTTTGCGTCGTTCTCTTGATGGAACGAGTTTTGCAAATTCATCTAAGCTTAACTTCAATATTTCCTGGATTGTTTTTCCGCGATAGAGGAATTCTTTAGCCATGTGTTATCACTTCTTCCTTCCTGTCTGTCGTGGCCATAGCTTTCCAACCTTTCTTCCAGGTGGTGCGAAGTGGCCGACTGACTTGTTCTTTGCTTTTCTGCTCGTACGTTTGTTTCCGTACGGGTGATCAACTGCGTTCTGTGCTGCCGCGCTTGGGTTTGGCCAGCGCTTGTTTGTCATTCTCTTTCTGAAATGTTGCACGCCCGCTTTGAGCATTGGCTTGTCTGGTCTGCCGCCGCCTGAAACGATTCCAATGCAGGCTCTGCAGCTGTTTGAAAATATTTTTTCTTTTTTGCTTGGAAGTTGAATAGTGGCATGGCTTTCTGTTTTTGATAGGACGCGTGCTCCTGAGCCGCCTGTTCTGCAGAACTTTCCGCCGTCGCCCGGCTGTCCTTCGATGTTGTAAATTGGAGTTCCTTCAGGGATATCTTTGAGTTGCATGGTATTTCCTGGGTTAACTTCGCTGCCTGGGCCTGCGTGGACAATGTCTCCCACTTTGACGAATTCTGGCGCGGGCAGTAATGCTTTAACTCCGTCGTCGTATTTGATTTCCATGAGCGGTGCAGTGTGTCCTGGGCATTTGATGATGTCAGTGATAGTGCCTTGTACGTGTAATGCTGGTTCTGAGCGCATCTTCGCATCTCCTGCGTATGAAAAGCTTTTTGCTCGGTATACTGGTCCGCCTTTTCCGCGTGCTTGCTGTATGAGTGATTTTCCCATTTTACATTATCCCCAATGATGTCGCGATGTCTATCGCGGGTGTTTCTTTTGAGAGTGTGATGTATGCTCTTTTTTCTCCTGTTACTGCATGGAGTGTATTCACTGCGAGGACTTTTGCCTTGAACATTTCTTCAATAGCTTTCTTTATGTCCTGTTTGGTTGCTTTTTTGTCTACTACAAACACTAGCTTGTTCTCTGATTCCAGCAGTCTGATGCTTTTTTCAGTTGCCAATGGGTGTTTGAGTACTATGTGGTTTTCCATGTTACATGAAGAGTTTTTCTTTCTCCAGCTTTTGTATTGCTGCTTGTGTGAAGATTGTCAATCTGCCCGGGTGTGTTCCTGGTGCGAGTAATGATGCATTTATTCTGCTGATTTCTACAACGTCAACGCCGGCTATGTTCTTTGCTGCATGCATTGCTTTGCACTGGCCGCTAACAACAAGCAAAGGTCCTGTGGCAGTCTTGTATCGTCTGCCTCTCATTTTCCCTTTACCTGCTCTGATGTGTCTTTCTCCGCCGCGTACAAGGTCTGCGTCCAGTCCAAGGGCGTTGAATGCTTTTATGACGTCTGCTGTTTTCGCAGAGTTTTCAATGTCTGTTGCAATGATGAATGGATAGTGTGCTGGTATCTTGTGTCCTCTTTTCTGTACGATTTCTTTGTTGATTGTTGCTGACAGTGCGCTTCTGATTGCTTTTTTTCGTTCTTTGTCGTTTACTTTCTGGCTAAAGTCTCTGGGAACAGGCGGGAATGCTCTTCGTCCACCTACAGTTCCTGGCGCAAATGCCGCAACCCAGATCATTTGCATTCCTCGTCTTACAAGAGTTTTTCTAGGCACTCTGCTGAGTCCTTTTCCGTATGCTCCTTTGTAGTCGCGTCGTCTTCTGCTCAGGCGTGCAGCTTGTTTCTTTCCTGCAATCGGGTCTGCTCCGTATGGCTGTCTCTTGTTTGCCTCAATTGCTTCAACAGCTCTCTTGATTAGGTCTGGTCTGAATTCTTCTTCAAACTGTACCGGCATTTTCTGTTTGCCGACTTCCTTGTTTTCCGCGCTGAGTATTTTTATTTCCATTTTATTGTTTTGAGCTTAAGCTTATGTAAGTAATTGCTGGTGGCTCTTTTGACATTTTTGGCAGTGGTCTCTTTGGTATCATAAAGGTGATAAGTCTTTTTGATGCTCCGCCGATGCTGCCTTTGAAAAGGACATATTGGTTCTTTATGAGTCCATATCGTACAAATCCGCCTTTTGGGTTGATTTGTGTTACGTCATCAGAAATTTTGAGAATGCGTTTGTTGTGCTCTGTTCTTTGCTGGAATCCAGTTTGACCTGCGTGAGGTGATCTGAATCCTCTGAAACCGTGCCACGGTCCGAGTGAACCCGGTCCTCTCTTTGTTTTTTCTGATTTGTGTGAACGCAATGCAATTCCGAATCGTTTGACTGGTCCTTGGTATCCTTTTCCTTTGGTTACTGAAATCGTGTCAACAATTTGTCCGTCGGTGAAAACATCTGTGATCTTTATTTCCTTGCCTAGCAATCCTTGTGCGTATGCAAGTTTGTCTTCTGGTTTTTCTCCACCGATGCCGAGTTCAAAGAATTCTGGCGTTTTCTTGCCGATTGTCGTGAATTTTGGCTGGGTGAATGCGAGTACTCTGATATCTGAAATGTCTTTTGTGTTTACAGGTTTGCCTGCCTTCTTTGGAAGTATGATTGTCCTGCCTGCTTCCTTGTCAAGTTTTTCTGCATTGATTTGGCCTGTGCAGTGCATTCCATATGCGTCTTGTTTGTAGACGAGGATTGCGGCGATTTTGACTGGAGGGCATTCGAGAACGGTTACTGGAATTTGAATGTCTTCATTTTTTGTTATAGAAGTAGGATGGTTGTCGGTGGCAATAATGTGGGTCATGCCCACTTTATAGCCGACAAAGCCCAGCAGTTTTGCGTCTTTTGATTGTGCCCATGTTCTGATATGTGAAACTATGTCTGCCGCTCTGCTGCGCGGCCAATATTGCATACTTCCTTGTCGTGGTGTTCGAATTCTTGGCATAGACTACTCTGCGTGTAAACACGATATCCCCTACCGTATTTGCCCGACTTAGCCTTTTGCGGAATCCAGTTAGAAACAGGTAGTGCTTTTTGCACTGACTGTACTGGGATTCCTTCTCAGGCTCGTCAGATTACTCCTCGAGAAAGGGGGTGATTTATAAAGGTTGCGGAATGGCATCATTCTGCAACCCAGCCAAAGCTTAGCTCTGGCGCGGTTGCTGTTCTTCCTTGATTTTTCTCTCGGCACGCTTTTGTGCACTTTTTTCCTCT
The DNA here is from genome assembly GCA_964572665.1 of uncultured Methanosarcinales archaeon. Taxonomy (GTDB): domain Archaea; phylum Nanobdellota; class Nanobdellia; order Woesearchaeales; family ARS49; genus CABMGU01. The sequence continues at coordinate 3,274 of CAZNFZ010000084.1, read as the reverse complement.
TGTTTTGCCTCGCGCTCTTTTGCGCGAGCTTGTTTTTCCACATCATTTTGCTCTTTTTCTGCGAGCGCGGCCATCATTCGCTGTTTTGCTATAGCATAATTTGCCGGATTCTTGATTTTGGAACAAAATCCATCAGGTTTGCATACACCTAAGTCGACCATGTATGCTTTATTGTCGCAATTTGGTGGCAGTGCTCTCTTTTTCATCATCTTATGATACCGTAATTGTCCTTGGATAAGCACTTCCCTTAGCGGCTCTGCGTTTTTCTTGTTCCATTCTGTTAGATAATTATCGATTTTTTCATAACTCCATCCACATGATGTCAAGAAATTGATGAGGACAAACATCGCTCTTTTTCGCCCATCTTTGAGCCCCTGTGAAATTAATTGTATGCACGGTGGAAAGTATTGTTCCGGCACAGCATCAGTAATAGGCTCAAATATTTTTTTGCCTTTATCGAGCATTTCCTTAATTTCTGTCGGCCCTTCAAGTGTTGTTTTGTAGTCAAATGCTTGCACGATGAGCTTCTTCGCTTCTCCGGGAATTATGTTATTTCTGTCCAGATAGGTCATTTTAGGCACAACTTTCTCTGGTGAAGCGTCTTTTTTGTCAAATGATAATATTTCTTCTGGCTTGATAATAACGCTTATGAGCCCGGACTTCTCATTCATTGAGTACGGCATTCTATAGAGGTGCCGTGTCGAAATCAAAATAGTATCAATCGACAAAACATTAAACGGTTCAAATTGCCCGTTTTTTACAATTTCTCCAACGTTTTTCTTGATTTTTTCTGCGATATTTGACAAGGTATCTTTCTGCAGCAGCTTTTGTCCAAGAGGCTCTTTGATCATGGCCTGCAGGTATGCTGCAATCTTTCTCGGTCCGTCGGGAAACTGGTCTTTGATTAGTTTGCCGTTGACTGTTTCAGGGAATGCTTCAAATGGAACACCGATGTGGAAACCATGGTTGCCTGAGAATTTGACTGATACGTGCTGCACGCCGTGATGTCGTAATGCCTGTACAAGTAAATCTGCAGCAATTTTTGAATATTCAAGTTCCGAGCAGTCAATGTCTAATATTAAATCCCAGCCAAGGCGCAGTTCATTCAACTCTTCCGGCTTCATGCCGGTTACGATGTGTAGTGGATTTTTCCACAATTCTTCGCTGCAGTGGAATGATGTTGCTCCCTGCCTGACCATTTCAAGAACGTCTCGGGGATAATTCAAAGCATCAGGGCGTTTGCCGTAACCAGTGCCGCCATAACTGATGGCTATTTCTTTTCTGTCTGCCGCTCGAACAAGCGCTTCCTGTACTTCAGGCCGCTTATAGTACTTCAGCAAGGTGCTGATGTGCATTTTTTGGTAGTCTGCCATCCCCATTTCTCTTTATTCTCCGAGAATTTATATAACTTCGCCCTGTATGTGTCCAGTGTGGACGAAGTTGAAGAAGTGCAGAAATTGCTCGGTGAAATCAGGCAAAAAAATATTTTGGTTGTTGTAGAAGGCTTGAAAGATGTGCGTGCGTTAAACGCGTTGGGCATTACAAATATTCTCTCATTGAAAAAGCCGTTGTATGCTGTTGTTGAAGAGATTGCGGCCATTGCAAAAGAGGTTGTGTTGCTAACAGACCTCGACGAGGAAGGCAAAAAACTGTATCGAGTATTATCGAGTGATTTGCAAAAGCACAGAGTTAAGGTTGATAACAAACTAAGAGAACTATTATTTAAGACACCACTCCGCCATGTTGAAGGTTTGGCGGGATTTCTGGCTCGGGTTCAAGTTTGATTGCAAAGCCGCATTGTTCTCGTAATGCTTTGGCAGTCGCTTCTATTTTTTTCCTCGCTTTCTGGAATGATGATTCGTAGAATGGCATTCTGTTGTTGTCGATGCCGACTATTGCCCGCGCAGCAACGTCATACTGAAGAACTTCGTCCATATGGCCGCTGAAGCGTTGCCAGCTGTGGAATGCCACTTGGTATAGTTTGGTTGCCTTTGCGATGTCTTCTATGTTGCTGCAGTTAAGTGGTCCGACGATAATAGTGTCATTTTCTCCTGTGGTGTAAGGCACAGCTCCTTTTTGTCCAATTTCAACACTCAGGTACACTGCTGTTTGTGCGCTGAGCATTTCAAGCCGTGCGTCAATTAGTTCAGAGGCGAGGGTGTCTTTTTGCGTGATATTTTTGAGTGCAAGAGTGTAGTCTGTCCATTGCGGAAGTACTTTAGGATCAATCATGCTTTTCGTAATGTGTTCTTTCTTCCAGGACGTGTTGTATTGTGCATCTAGTGCATCAAACTCTCTAAAAATATTGTCTACAGTTAGATTTACGTTAGTTGTCGAATTTTCTTTTTGTTGTTCAACATGTGGAGTGCATGCTGCCAACAGCACTAGCATAGCAATAATGTGAATAATATATTTCATGCATTCCGCAACCATTCTTCTCTTTTTTAAAGTGTCGAAAAATGAATTCACAAACCTTATAAACGCTCATGAGAGAGACATGCTGGGGCACTATGTGGAACCAAATTAAGACGCTGTTATTGTTAAGTATTCTATCCGGTTTAGTTCTTGCTGCCGGCTTTATGCTGGGCGGCAATACTGGACTTGCAGTAGCTTTGGTATTCTCAGTTCTAATGAACTTTGGAATGTTTTTCTGGTCGCACAAACTTGTGCTTGCAATGTATCGTGCAAAACCTGCATTAAAGAAAGATTATCCTCATCTGCACAAGATGGTTGAAGAGCTCTCCAGCAAAATTGGCGTGCCAAAACCTGCCATCTATATAGTGCCTACAGAGACTCCTAATGCGTTTGCTACTGGTCCAAGTCCAAAGAAAGCGGTTGTTGCTTGCACTGAAGGAATTCTTAAGCTGTTGAATGATAACGAGTTGAAAGGTGTTCTCGCTCACGAGTTGTCTCACGTGAAAAATCGTGACATGCTTGTGACAACTGTCGCTGCCACTCTTGCTGCTGTTATAGCATATCTTGCTCAGATGGCGCAGTTTGCCGCTATTTTTGGAGGAATGCGTGACAGGGACAATAACGGTGGAAATTTGATTGGAGTATTGATGCTCGCCATACTCACGCCAATTATTGCAATGCTTTTGCAATTGGCAATTTCGCGTTCCAGAGAATATCTTGCTGATGAAACTGGTGCGAAAACAATCAAGGATTCAGCAGGCCTTGCGAGTGCTTTGCAAAAGTTAGAGCAAGGCTGCAAAGCAAAGCCGATGCGTGGCAACGCGACTACCAGTTCATTGTTTATTGTGAATCCGTTTAC
>CAZNFZ010000083.1:0-5724 GCA_964572665.1 uncultured Methanosarcinales archaeon | reverse complement strand
ACGCCTTTTGGCAGGGTTACTCTCATTGTTCTGACCATTCTGCTCCAGTCTGCAAAGATTGTCTGGCAGGTTTCTGGGCGCATGTAGCAGCTTGCTTTTGTGCTTACGCCAACGTCTGCTTTGACCATCATGTTGAAGCGTTTGACGTCCATCAGGTCGCTTTTGCATTTTGGGCATTTGACTTTGTTTTCTTGGATTGCCGCTGTTAATTCTTCTACTGGTGCTGATTCTTTGAATGGTTTTTTTGTAACTTCTTCCAGTAATTTGTCTGCGCGGTGTATGGTATTGCATTTTTTGCATTGTGTGACTGGGTCGTTGAAGTTTGCTAAGTGTCCTGATGATTTGAAAACGTCTTCTGGCATTATGACTGCGCCGTCAAGTTCAAGGAATTCTTCTCTTTGTACGAGTGTTTTTCGCCAAACTTCCACTATTTTGCGCCTGATTGTCGCGCCAAATGGGCCATAATCATAGAATCCTGCTGGTGCGTTTGCGTAAATCTCACTAGAGGGATAGAAAAGGCTTCTTCTGAGTGCCAGATTGACGACATCTTCGTATGTTCCCATGGAAAAATGCTATGTCAAGTGCTTTAAAAAGGTTTCTGGGGAATGCTCGTGTTTACTCTGGATACGACGGTCACGGACACAAATGATTACTTGTTCAGCCATTCCAACTCTTCTTCATCCAGCTTTAATTCGTGAGAAATTGCTTCAACACTTGGGTGTTTTTGCTGGTACAAACGGTGAATGTAAGGCAGACTCTCCTGTAACGCTTTTTTCTTTGAACAGTGGGTTGCAGCTGCTAGTTTCTCAGCAACTCTTTTGCGTCTTGCATACTTTTGGTTTGCCATCCAGTGTTTGAGCAATCGCGTTGTTCTCTGGTATGCTACAAATGCGGTTGATTTCTCGTCTTTGGCAACAGCAACACCTGCAGTTATCAAAACATCAACATATGCGAGGTATCTCCAGTATTGCCATCTTCTAATACGTCCGCGGTAGATGTCCGCTTTTGACAGTGCTTCGTATGCTCGCGCCAAGTCTTGCGGTTTTGTGTATTCTTTTGGCAAATTTTCATCTATCCAGAGGAATGCCTCATCAATGTCTTCATCGACCAAGTCAAGTGCAGTAACTGCTACCTGTGGGTCTGTTGTTTTTAGTATCTTAACAAGCGCTTGCATGATGCTTTCTGAATGTTCTCTGTCATGCAGAGTTTCAAGCCCAGTAATGGTGAGTGATCCTGCTTGCGCGAGCATTTGCATGTCTGTTATTGCTCCTCTCAAATCTCCGCCGCTTCTGCGCGCGAGTGTTTTCAAGATAATATCTTCTGAAATGATTTTTTCTTTGTCAAGTATGCGTTTTAGTGCTGGCACCATTGCAGTCATATTTACTGCAGGAAATTCTATCATCGTGCTTTTTGTTCTTAATGAATTAAATTTTGAGTCCCATGGGTCATTTGCAGTCAAAAATATGGGAAATTTCGACTCAGATATTAAATCCGCAAGTGCCGAAACTCCTCCTCGGTCTGCATTGCCAGAAATGCCGTCAACTTCGTCAACAAGAACGATTTTTCCTTGTGAGAACAGGCTTTGTTGTTTTAGCGCATTGCCGATTTTGGAATTGATTTCATCGGCATTTCTGCAATCTGAAGCGTTTACTTCTATTAGCTCAAATCCAATGCGTTTTGCAAGCGCGTGAACTGCCGCTGTCTTCCCTGTCCCTGTAGGGCCATACAACATCAGTGCTCTTTTCTTCTGTTTGGAGTAATTTGTGGCAAAGTCGTACAACTGCTTAGTTTCATGCGGTATGTTTTCTAGTTCTGGTTTGTACTTCTGAACCCACAACATGGCTCTTTTTGAATCAAAATTGTATATAATCTTTTGTGTAGAGCAATCTTTATATACAAAATCAATGCAGTGTTTAATCATGAAAGCGGTTGACGTTGACTTTAAAAAGATGGACATAGTTGACTATTATTCTCAACTTGATCAGGTTAAGGTTCGTGTCTTGTTTAGCGACGGTAAAGAGAAAGCATTGGTAAGACAGTTTTCTATTACAGATCCTGCAAAACAGGCGCAGGAGATGATTACTGAGATTAGAACTAAGCTCAAAGAGCAGCACAAGGAGCATACGCTTGATGACCATCCATTAGCCGGTATGTTGTTGTTAAGATTCAAGCAGGATGACGAAGCTTTATTCGAAAAAATGGCGCGTTTTCTTGCACAGACAAGGGAAAAAATACGTAACGGTAAAATGTCAAAGTTGAGCTATATGGATATAGAGAAGAAAGTGAAGGGCTTCACAGTAAATTTTGACTAGAATTCTGCAGTTATCTTGATATCCGGCGTTAGTTCTTCCGTGCCTTTGCCCATTTCTATTTTTTCTGCTGCAGTTGTTGCTTTCAAATCGTCAAGCACGCCGGTTAATGGAATCTTTGACTCTATAATCAGGCGTTTTACTGGTGTTTTCATAGAAACTTTCATTTCTGATTTTTTCTTTCTGATCGCAGCAAGTATTACAACTGCTGCGTTTCCGTTAATTTCAGCTTGTTCATTGATTTCAGGAGCTTTCGGCCATTCTGCCAAATGTATGCTCTTGTGTCCTTCGTGGTTTTTCAGATATAGATTGTAAACTTCTTCAGTGATGAAGGGTGTAAACGGCGCCATTAAGCGCACAATTGCAGAAAGGCATACTGATAATGAATACTGCGCGCTTTTTTTCTGTTCTGGGCTTTTTGGCTCGTACATTCGTGATTTTATGAGCTCTAAATAGTTGTCGCAGTAATCTTTCCAGAAGAATGCTTCAATTGCCTGCTTCGCTTTGGAGTATTCATATAAGTCAAAAGCTTCTGTTGCTTCTCGTATTGTTTTCGCAAGACGTGTTAATATCCAGACATCAATGACTTCTGTTGCTTTGCCTTTGTAATCGTATCCTTCAAGGTGCATGTTGACGAATTTTGCTGCGTTCCATAATTTAGTCACGAACTTGTCGCCAGTAACAAGTTCTTTTTCTTGATAGGCGACATCTTCTCCAAGTTTGCATCCGCCTGCCCAGTATCTCATGGCGTCTGCGCTGAATTTCGCCAGGATTGCTTCTGGTTCTACTACGTTGCCTTTGCTTTTGCTCATTTTTTGGCCGTGTGGGTCAGTGACGTAGCCTGAAAGCGCGACTTGCTTGAATGGTGATTTGTTGTAGTGCAAATGCGCTTTTACAACAGTATTAAACAGCCAGAATGAAATAATTTCGTGCGCTTGTGGTCGTAAGCTGAACGGGTACATTTTTGCGTGATATTTTTCTGGCACCATGCTGAGTGCTAATTGCGGTGTTAGGCTGCTTGTCGCCCAGGTGTCAAGAACGTCTTTTTCTGGAATGAATTCTGTTGAGCCGCACTCGCATTTTCTTGTTGGCTTGTCTTTGAGTGGGTCTACTGGCAGGTTTTTCTCTTCTGCGAGTATTGGCGTTTCACATTTGGCGCAGTACCATACGGGGAACGCCACTCCAAAGAATCTTTGTCGTGATATTAGCCAGTCCCATTGGAGTCCGTTCACCCAGTTATTGTAGCGGTGTTTCATGAAGTCCGGATGCCAGTTGAGTTCTTCTCCCCATTTGAGCATGTCGTCTTTCAAGTCAAGATACTTTACAAACCATTGTTTGCTTTGGACGATTTCTATGTCTGTGCCGCAGCGTTCGTGGACTTTGATTGCGTGTGTTATTGGTTTTTGTTGTCTGAGTATGCCTTCTGTTTTGAGGTCTGCCAGTATTGCTTTTCTGGCGTCGTGGATTTTGAGTCCTTTGTACTTGATGGCTAAGTCAGTCATAGTGCCGTTTCGGTCTATTGCTTCTTTGAGTGGTAAGTTGTATTTTCTGTACCATTCTATGTCTGTTTGGTCGCCAAATGTGCAGCACATTACTATTCCTGTGCCTTTTGCTGGGTCAACGCGTTCGTCAGCCATGATAATAACTTCCGCGTTGAAAAGTGGAGTGGTTGCTTTTTTGCCTATGAGTTTTTTGTAACGGTCGTCGTTTGGATGTGCGAATACTGCGACGCACGCGGGCAGTAATTCTGGTCTTGTTGTTGCTATGATGACGTCTTTTCCGTCCACCTTAAACACGATGTCGTTGAACGTGCTTGCTTTTTCTGCATCTTGGCATTCTACTTGTGATATTGCTGTCGCGCAGAGCGGGCACCACAAACTGGGCGCTTCTTTGCGGTAAATGCGTTGTTTTTTGTATAAGTCAATGAAACTCCATTGTGAGATTTTTCTGCTTCTCGCATCTATGGTGCTGTAGCTTTTGGTGAAGTCGCAGCTCATGCCGATGCGTTTCCAGCCGCCAGTAAAGGCGGGAAGAAGTTCTTTTAGTGTGTCTTCGCAGAGTTTGATGAACGCTTGTCGTTCCATTTTGCTGCCCTTTACACCTTTCAGCTTCTCAACAAGTCGTTCTGTTGGCAGGCCATTATCGTCTGTTCCCCAAGGGTAAAATACGTTGAATCCGCGCAGTCTTTTGTAGCGAGCTACAATGTCTTGTTGTGTGTAAGAAAATGCGTGCCCGATGTGCATTTTGCCGGAAACAGTTGGCGGGGGTGTGTCTATACTGTATACATCTCCTTTTTGTTCAGGATTAAAAGTAAAGATTCCTTCTTTTTCCCAAAATTGAAGCCATTTCTCTTCCTCAACTTTAGCTTCGTATCTGTCAGCCATATGTTTGTCGTCTTGAGAAGATGTTTAAAAAGGTTTCTTATAGCAAATAGCGCTTTGCTATACTATCAGAGCACATTGTTACAATGGTTACTGCGCTCTGACTTTTCTGCTCTTTCGTTCTCGTCTGAGCAAGTCGCCAAGGTCAAATAATCTTTTGATGACAACTCTTTTGCCGTCCAAAGGCGCAATAACATCTCCAAAACCAATGCATTCTTTGTGCTGGTTAAGAATGACTACTCTGTCGCCCATTGCAGGGTTGTTATGTGACGCAATGCCTTTTGCAAAGATGTCTCTGCCGCAGATGAACAGCCATTCTGCTTTCGCATTAACAATAATGTGTTTGCGTGCTTCTTTGCCGATTTGTTGTAAGAAGTCAATTGACGGAATTAGCACCGGTCCTCTGATGTGCGCAATGCATTCGCCTGCATAAATTGGGTGTCTGCCTAAAAAGTTTTTGTCTTTGACAATAAAGTATGATCTGCCGACTGCCTGTGCGCCTGTTTCTTTCGTTATGCCAAACTGTTTTAGGAATTCTTGGATATTCATTGTTTGATTTTTCATATTTTCACCAGTTTTGCTATAAAAAATCCTTCGGTGTTTGTTTTGTGCGGCCAGAAACGCCTGCACATTGCAATGTCTGGGTTTAATTCTTTTCCGAACACGTTTGTTAGGCCTGGTTCGCCGATTGAAAGGTTGACTTTCTCTAATTTAACGGGCAGATTCTTGATAGCCCAGTCAATATTCATTTCGTTTTCTTCTGGTTCAAGTGAACACGTGCTGTACACAAGTTGTCCGCCTGTTTTCAACATGTTTACACAATCGTACAATAATCTTCTCTGAATATTGCAGCTTGTCTGTATGCCTTCCATTGTTCTTTTTTCAAACCATCCTGGTTCAGTCATGTAATTGCCTGCACAGGGTGCGTCAAGTAGTATTTTGTCAAATTGTATGCCTAATCTGCCTGCCATGACTGCATTTCCTTCAAAAACAGTCGTGTTTTTGATTCCGCAGCGCTCCAGATTCATTAGCAA
>CAZNFZ010000082.1:0-2149 GCA_964572665.1 uncultured Methanosarcinales archaeon | reverse complement strand
GCTCCAACAACCGCAATTGCAGTAACTGCGAAAAAAGCGGCAAGTATTTGCGCAGCAGTTACATTCATGATATTGTTCGTTTTGCTGGCGGTTGAAATGATGCAGCTAAATAAGGGCGAAGTCCAGCCGTCTCCAAGTGTGTGGAACGAGTTAGAAGAGGCAGAGGAAACATGGGAAAGAAAGAAGTAAGTCACCATCATTCAGAGCCTGCACACCAGGTTCAGCACCACGAACAGCATTCAAAGCAGCACGCAGAGCCGTCTAAATTCTCATTGTTCAAGCATCAGGTAGCTGATTTGTTCAAGGAAATTATCGAGGATGTTCCTGAAGAGAAGCCAGAAGAGCTTAATCCTGAAAAAGAAGTTGAAACTGACCGTATAGAGCACGGAATAAGGATTACCGCAGAAACCGATGCTGTTTCTGAAAAGGAAATTGAGAAAGTGCGCAAGGTTGAAGAAATTGCAGATGAGGAGCTTGATGAAGAGCAATTGAAAAAGCAGGAGCGCGAAGAGATGGGAGAACGGATTCATGATCATATCATTAATAATCTCAACAATGCAGTGTCAAAGTGGAAGGAAACCGGCGACATTGGAATTCATTTGGAGCCGCCAATTCCTCTAAAAGATAGAGTGAAGTCATTCTTGTTAAAAGTCAAGGAGAAAAGTTCGCCGGTTGCTTTAAAACTGAAAAACCAGATTGAAGATGTTGCTGAAAAAGTCGCTGCACGGCTCAAGAAAGCAGAGCACTCTGGTGAAAAGATTGACGCTGATGTTGTTGTCAAAGAGGAGTGGACTAAAGTTTTGAAGAAGCTGGACACTATGAGTCCTCCGGCTGAGCGTGACGAAATCGAAAAGATTTATAAACAGCTTTCCGGAGACTGAAATCATGGAATCTCACCGTGTTGTTCTGGGTTTGATTGTGGTGGGAATTGTTTTTGCAGCACTGCTGCTTGGCAAGCCGAGCATTACTGGTTTTGTGCCGACTGAAACGTATTCTCAGGAGTTGAATATTGAGGTATCAAACAGCCAGCGCTTTATCCTTACTGCTTCTTCGCATGATGTGCTGAAATTGTCTTCATTGGGCATTTCAGGAAATGTGCAAGGCCCTGGTCTTGTAAACATATATTTGTCAAATGGCAGTCACCGATGGCTTTTATTTTCCAACAAAAAAAAGCCGGGCTCTGATATGGAAATCATTACCGGCATGGCAGTCAGCGAGTTAGACATTGAGCCCAGCAATAAGATTGACAAGATTGAAAGTCTGCCTGCAGGTTACAAAGCAACTCCCGGATCATTCAAAGATCAGTGTGCTGAGACCTGCGTGCTTGATGATTCAGCATTCACCAGCGAGGAGCTCTACCTTGATGTGATTATTGAGCCGGGAACAACAGTGCACATTTCCAGCCTTCGTTTCGCAACTCCTGGCGAATAAATTTATAAACACCGTCGAGCGTTTTTTCTTCTATGGATGGGTTTTTTGCGGAAGTTGAGGAAGCGCTTAAGAAGGGTATTTCAAATGAAGCGCTGTCAAAGTTAAAGGTCAAACTCACAAAAAAGTATAATTTGGCCAGTATTCCAAGCAATGTTGAGGTTTTTTTGCGCACGAAGGCTAAAGTAACTACAAAGCCGATGCGCACAATGTCAGGTGTGTCTCCTCTTGCCTTGATGACCGCTCCATTTGCCTGTCCGCACGGAAAATGCGTTTATTGCCCTGGAGGCCCAGATTCTCCGTTCGGAAACGTTCCGCAATCGTACACAGGCAAGGAGCCGAGTACTATGCGTGGCATCAGGAATTTTTACGACCCGTATTTGATTGTCTTTAACAGATTAGAACAGTTCATCGTGACAGGTCACGTTCCACAGAAAACCGAGATTATAGTACAGGGCGGCACTTTTCCTGCTCTGCCGATAAAATATCAGGAAGACTTCATCACATACGCGCTGAAAGCAATGAACGACTTTGGCGAAATGTTTTACAACAATGAGGTTGACATGGACAAGTTCATGTCGTTCTTTGAACTGCCAGGGGATGTTGGAGATTCCGTAAGAACAAAGCACATTCATGAAAAAGAATTGCAACTGAAGGGTACAACTACTTTGGAAGCAGAGCAATTGCGCAATGAGAAAACAAAGATTCGGTGTGTTGCGCT
>CAZNFZ010000081.1:0-3976 GCA_964572665.1 uncultured Methanosarcinales archaeon | reverse complement strand
TGTCTGCATGGTGTCGTACACATGTAGCATGCTTTCTTCTTCTTTTAATTTTTCAATCTGCGTGAAGAGTCTTTTCAGTCTTTTTGTGTACTTTTCAGAATCTTCGAGTAATTTGTCGATTTCTTTGCCAGTGATGTCTTTTCTGACGCCGTGTTCGATGTCTTTTCTGACTTGAATCACGTTTTCAAGAATTTTTACGTATTCTTCTTCAAGAAGTCCTTCTTTTTTCACGAAAACTTCTCGCAGTACGCCGCAGGTTTCTTTTGGTGCTGGCGGCGGAATGCCGTATAGCATAAGTGCTGCTTGTGTTGGCGTGTGGATTCCCCAGAAGAAATCTTCTGTGCCGATATCTCTCAGTTTGAACTTTACTCTGTCGAGTGTTTGTTCTCCTGAGCTCATGAAGATGTCGATTGCTTCTGCTGATGGCTTGATCTTTCCCATTTTGAGAAGTTGTTTCCACGGCATGAAGATTCCTCTGTCGTAGAACGGCACTCCATCACGCAGGAAAGTAAATATTACCGGGTTGCTTTCCCTGATTGAGTCCCAGAAGTCTGTTAAAATGTAAATCTGGATGTTGATTTTATTTCTTATGCCAGTTATTTCTCCTGCTTCTGCTCCCATGCCGATGATGATTGCTCGAAGCTTGTCTCGGAGTTCTGCTCTCGTCATCTTTTTGACGTCAGTGTCGTCAATGACAAGGAAAACGTCAATGTCTGACTCTTTTGTTGCTCTGCCCTGGACAAGACTTCCTGCCATGACATAGGTGACAATGTATTTCTCAAATTTCTTGAGCACCATTGTCTTGTGGAGTTCTGCTATTCTGATTGCGCCGAGCATTCCAGTGTCATATATTGGTGCGCTCATGCCGATTAATTGCAGCAAGTCATACTTGCCGTCGTAGCAGTTCTGCCATAATTCAGAGAGCAATAATGTCTGCGGGATGATGTTCGGGTCTATTTCTTTTGCTGCTGCTTCCATGATGGATGAGAGCTTGTCTCTGAGCTCTCCTTTGGTCATCTTGGTTGGCTCTGTGTCGTCAATGAGAACTAATGTGGAATACTTGTCTTTTTCTTCCTCGTACCTTTTTTGTTCTTCTGCAAATATTTCTGGAGGAAGATTTGGTACTGGCGGCCTTGGCGGAGGCAATAATGCCACTCCAACAATATATTTGTCAAATTTCTCAACTATTTGTTTTTGGAATTTTGTTATTTTTTCTTTAATGAGTTTGAGTTTTTCAACAACTTCAGGAGGAAGATTTGACGGTAGTTCTGGTTCTTTTTGTGCTTCTTCTTTCTTTTCGTATTTTGAAGCTTCAGCTGGTTTTTCGTATTTTACTTCACTTGAGGAATGCTTCGCATTCTCAAGTTCTCGAGAATCCGCTGATTCTCGCGACTTGATTTCTGTTTTGGTTTCTTTCTTCTTTGCCATTGTCAATACCTCACGTTGCTAGTATGCTGGTTAATCCGTGCGCAAGCGTCTTGAAGACGTCAAATGAGCTTGAGCCTGTGTTCAATAAATATTTTACAAAATCAAACGCGACATCGTGCAGTCCATTGTGGGCTGGGTTTGGCGCGATGTTTGGCTGTAAACCGCCAATATTATTGTCTCTGATTGTTTCTATCCATGCGAGTGAGAATGCGTGTGCTTTTGCTTCTTCGTCTTGCCCATTTGGCAGTGTTGGTCCAAGTACGTGCCCTAGTTCGTGTCCTATTGTAAGTAAAACGCTGTCCATGTGATCTTGTTTGATGTAAATTTCTGATGTGCCTTTGCCGTATTTGTTGAAGCTGAATCCTGCTGTTCCTGGATTCCAGCCAGCTCCAAGAATGTCTTTGAATTGCTTTTCATCGCAAATCATTACTTTTATGTCTTCGTGAGAGAATTCTTGCCCAGTCATTTTTTCAAATGTTTGCTCAACTATTTCCTTGACTTCACCAAGATTGGAAACGATTGGCGTCCATGGCCTGTTTTCTGCAAGGAATTCTTCTGTGTGGGACATTTGTGCTTGTTCTGATGATTGATAGCTTGACTGTGCTGAAAGTGAGCCTGCATAACTGCCGCTTCCAGATGAGTAACTCGCTGCTGCCTTATATGATGCCGAGCCAGAGCTTCCATATCCTGAAGCACCATAGCCTCCAGAACTTCCGCTATAGCCGCCCATTCCGTACATTTATGCTCCTCTCTTCAGTTTTTCTTCAAGCGGCTTTTTTTCTGTTGTTTTTGCCGCTTCTGCTTCAAGGTCAACGCCCATGTCTTTGAGTGCTTTTAGGTGTGCCTGCATCAGTTGTTCAACTATTTGTAAGATTCTCATCATTTCTTGTCGTTCTTTCGCAAGGGTTGTTAGTGCTCCTTTGTGGAAACCAATTTGTTCTTCGTTTGCCATTGTAAGTACCTCCGAATTCCTTCGGAATTTGGAGACCCGCCGAACTTGTTCGGCGATGCCTCTGTGACGTACTTGTCACAATAGATAGCATTATGTTTCCTTAAAATTTAACCCTTTGCGACAAAAAAGTCATAGTTTTTGACTAAATAAGAACAAGACTATCAAAAAAGGCATTACTGCGCTTTCTTTAATTTTTCTCTATCTTGCTTTAAAATATCAAGAAGTTTAGCTCCGTTCACTAAAATTTTCTCCACATCAGGACGATGATACCCTTCTTGTACCTTACCCCCATTGAGTTCCACATACGCGCAATACAGCCCCAATTTATCTTCGTCTACTGGGCGGAAATAGTATGTGAGAGTTCCACCATACGACCGGTCATATGTGACTCCATCTACAGAATGATACGTGCCAAAAAGAGTAATTATTACGCCATCTTTGCCTCTTTCGCTAAAGATTACATCTTTTTCAGAAGAACCGGTAAGTGCACCATTAAGAGGCGTATGAACGAACACTCTTTTCTCGGCTTGAATACCCGGTCGTGGAGTTTCACCGATGATAATTCTATTTTTCAATAAGTCATCTATTGATTTATTTGATTTATCCATCACAGGCATAAAGTAATATCGTGATTATTAAATATTTTCCAGTCTATAATGTTCACATATCTTTCCAATCTAATTGAATAACGTTACACGTACGCCTTTGTATAGTAAAACCGTACCATAAACCTTTAAATACTAATAATAGTTAGATTGCACTATGGAAAAGAGAGTGGCAGCAATTCTAGTAATCGTAGTGATTATACTGTTTCTGGGCATTTCTGATGGCCATAGGACTTTTACAGCCATGCAGGCGTTAGACCTGCCAGAGCCGCCTTCTCCTCCAGGCATGGAATCGGATCAAGTTCTACCTCCAGTGCAGCCTGTTACAACAACTACTACGACACAACCAATAACGTCCAAAACGTCTGACCTGCAAACAATTCTTTTAAGGCTTGATTTGATAGAGCAAAAGCTTGGCTCATTATCTGCATGGGAGCAGAGATTAACAAATGCTGAAGCTCAAATCAAGATTGCCTCTGATATGTCTTCAAGATCTGATGCAATGCAAAGTCAGATTGATGCTACAAAAGTCGATGTTGAAAACTTGAAACAGCAGCCATCTTTTGAAGCACCATTCTTTGACGCAATTAGCAACTTACAAGGTTCGCAGAAAAAGAATGCAGTCCTCAGTATTACATTGTCAGTATTAGCGCTCATAATTATTTCAGGTATGATTGCTGCAGGCATTGTGCAGAAGAAGAAAACAGAATCGGAAGACAAGAAGTTAGTCCGCCAGTATCTGATGAACTACACAAACGCCGGCTATAAGTTGGAAACATTGAAAATGCACTTGCAGGCGAATGGCTGGGACAACAAGTTTATTGACGAACGCATTAAAGAATTGCCCAAGTAACATTTATATACTGTAAAAGTAGTTTTTAACTGAAAAGAGGTAGACCATGAAACGTGTTGTTATTGTCACATCTATACTATTACTATTGTTCTTAGCTGCGTGCAAGGATGAATTGCCGCCAAATCCTCCTCCGCCTGG
>CAZNFZ010000080.1:0-17773 GCA_964572665.1 uncultured Methanosarcinales archaeon | reverse complement strand
CCGGATTTTCTTGTTGAAAGAAAAACAGGGCTTTTCTGCAAAGTGCGTAATCCTGAAGACCTTGCTGGCAAGATTGAATTGCTGTTGAAGAACAAAAAACTTGCTATGACTATAGTCAATAACGGCCAAAAGATGGTTAAGGAGCGCTATGAATGGTCTAAAGTGGCAAAACAGTTTGATGAGGTATTAAAATGAAAATTGCAATAGCAACCGGAATCTTTCCTCCAGAGATTGGTGGACCTGCCACCTATCTGCAGAAATTGCTCCCACTTCTTAAAAAAGAAAAATGGAGATTTAAAATTGTGACATACGGAGATCCAAGACCTGATATCATAACCGTTTCAAGATCACATAATAGTCTTGTCCGTCTATTGCTGTTTACATGGGAGTTGTTCAAAGTTGCACGAAAATGTGATGTTATTTTTGCATTAGATAATTTCAGTGCGGGGCTACCTGCGCTTATTATTTCAAAAATAACTAAAAAACCTTTAGTATCACGCATTGCAGGAATTTTCGCATATGAAGAAGAAACAAAACGTTCAAAACAGCAAAGAACAATGTCAGAATTTCTAAATGGTGAAAAAAAAGGGTTAATTTGGATGTTATACGGATTACAGGAAGATATTTTGACAAATTCAAAAAAAGTAATAGCGACAACAGACTTCTTTGAAAAAGTATGCCGATCACAAGGTGTAACAAAACCCGCCTTGGTACAAATCAACACTGCTCCAGTCATAACCAAAATCAAGAAAACTAAAGCTGAACTTCGTCGTCAACTTGGTTTTAGCAAAAAAAACAATTATCTAGTGAGTGCATCACGATTAATACCTCATAAAAGTGTTGAAGGAATTGTACGCACCCTTAAATTGCTACCACAGTCATATCATCTAATCATAATAGGGGAAGGTACACAGGAAACTAGCATTAGAAAAAGTGTCAATAATTTAAAACTTGATAAAAGGGTGAAATTTATTGGAAGATTATCTCTAGAAGATACACAGAAATATTTGAAGGCGGCCGATGGGTATGTCTTGAATAGTCGATATGAAAGTCTGTCAAATACTGCGCTTGAAGCAATTGCATTAGGAACTCCTGTTTTTTTATCCCGCGTTGAGGGCAACACTGATCTAGTGAAAGAAAGTGGAACTACAGGATTTCTATTTACCTTCGATAATGCAAAAGAAATGGCTGCAACAATAAGAAATCTTGAAAATAAAAAACTAATAAAAGAAATATGCGAACTAGCTAAAAATTCGATCAACACGTGGGAAAATGTTTTTGAACAAACAAAAAAGGTTCTAAAAGAAGCATGCGAATAAGCCCGAAAGATTTTAATAGTAATGATATCAAATTTCACACATGATAAAAACCGCAGTTATTGGTATTGGCAAATGGGGCACTGAGCTTGTCCGTGTTCTTGATAATAAGTCTGAACTTATCTGGTGCTGCAATCTACGTGACCGAAAAAAATTGATCTCCTTAAAAAAACAATACCCGCATATTAAAACTACTCAAAAAATAAATGACGTTTTAAATGACAAATCCGTACAAGCCGTTTTTATTGCCACCCCAATTGCAACTCACTATAAAATAGCCAAGAAATGCTTACTTAATAGCAAAGACGTTTTTCTAGAAAAACCACTTGCAGAAAAGGTCACGCAAGCAATAGAATTGGAAAAACTTGCTAAAAAAATGAAAAAAACACTATCCATAGGTTTTACGTTCATGTATGCTCCAGCTTATAAAAAAATAAAAAATCTGATAAAGAAAAAAAGAAAAGTTCAAATTTCAATTAGCTGGCTTAAATGGGGCACATTTAAAGAAAACATCTTTTTCAATTTAGCATCGCACGACATTGCGTTCCTAATAGACATATTTGGCGCCCCAATATTAGTTAAAAAACGGTTCTCTGTTGGTGCCATTTCTGACTCCGATATAGCCATGATAGATCTGCATTGGAAAAAACATAGAGCTTCTCTCTATTACAATAGATTAAGTGCAACAAAATGCAGAACGATGACAATTCAATGTTCAAATTCTACATTCGCAACGGATGGCACACGCGTACAGGTGTTAAACAAGCAAAACGGTTGGGATAATATTTTTGAGGACCATAGAGAGCCCTTGTCTTTAGAGATAGAAGAGTTTTTACTTGCAGTTAAAAAAATAATACCAACAAGAACGCCTGCTGAGCTCGCGGTCAAAGTACAAAACGTCCTGCAGAGGCTAATATGAAAATTGCAGTTATTGGAGCAGGAATTTTCGGAGTGACTATTGCATGGAAGCTTGCAGAATCTGGACATTCAATTGACCTATTTGAACGCGAAAAAGATATTCTTCAAGCGGCATCAGGAATTAATCAGTACCGTTTGCACAAAGGTTACCATTATCCACGAAGTATTGATACTGCGCTAAGTTCAAAAAATGGAATTACGAGTTTCATGAGAGAATATGGACAGGCAATCATTAAGAACGTGAATCATTATTATTGCATCTCAGCGCATGACAGCTTAACAAATCGCAAAGAGTTCCTTGACTTTTGCAAAAAATGCAACCTACCTTCCAATGAAGAATGGTCACCAGTTGTAAAAAAAGAGAATATCACGCTTTCGGTAAAAGTTCAAGAAGACATTTTTGATCCGGAAAAATTAAGAGAACTCTGTTGGGAAAAAATTAAGGAAACCAAAGTAAACATTATTTTTAAATCTGCTTCAGCAGAAACAGTAAAAGTATATGATTTTGTTGTATATGCAATTTATGCAAACAGCAATGATTTATTTATAGAAAGACACGACTTGCAAAAAGAATTTCAGTTTGAAGTTTGCGAGAAACCTGTTTTAAGACTGCCAGAAAAATACAGAAATCAGAGTGTTGTAATAATGGACGGTCCTTTTATGTGTATTGACCCATTAGGAAATACCGGATTACACGTCATGGGACATGTTGAACATGCAATTCACAGCCGAAATATTGGCAAATTTCCTAAGGTGCCAATTAACCTAAAGCCATTTTTAAACAAAGGAATAATCAAAAACCCTAAAACCACTAACATAAAAAAAATGATTGAGTCGGCTAAAGAATTTTTCGTCGATATCGAAAAAGCAAAACACATTGGATCTATGTATACAATACGAACTGTTCAACCTCACAGAGAAAAAGATGACGCAAGACCTACACTAATTTCACAATTATCAGATAGGGAAGTATTAGTGTTTTCTGGAAAAATCCCCACATGCGTTGATGCTGCCGAATTGATTTGCGCAATAACGGATAAAAAGGGTAATTAAAAATGACTCGGGTCAATATGAACAATTTTCATAAAAATGTTCTTCGCCGAATATAAAGCACGTAATCACCTTTCTAATTTTATAATAACAGAGTAGCCGAATGGTTTAAATAATATAAACCAAAAAACAGCTTATGCACGTCTTGATGATTGGTCTGGATAACACTGTCTTTACGCAGGAAGGCCGTGGTGATTTAGCTAATCGTCTGAAAAAGTACGCTGAGCATGTTGATTTCATTTCTCTCGTGATCTATACACCTGCAAAAAATTTCAAGCCTGTTATGATCGCTGAGAATATAGTGGCGTACCCGACAAATTCAAAATATCAAGTGCGTTTTCCATGGCAGGCTGCTGGGATTGCACAAGAAATTCATACAAGGCGTCCGATTAATCTAGTTACATCCCAGGACCCTTTTGTTTGCGGCTACGCTGGCTATCTGCTGAAAAAGAGATTAGGAGTTCCATTGGTAGTAAATATTGTCTCAAGCTTTTTTGATGACCCTTTTTGGAAGAAGGAGAATTGGAAGAATCCGTTTTTCAATATGTTTGGCAAGTGGCTTATACGCCGTGCTGACGGTGTCAGGGTAGAATGTGATACTGAGCGTGAGAAAGTCATTTCTTTGGGTGTTTCTGATGAAAAAGTAAAGGTTGCACCTGTGCTTGTTGATCTAAAGAAGTTTTCTGATGAGAAAGGAAGCGTGCGGGAGAAATACATCAAGGGATACGACCGCATTGTCCTTTTTATCGGGCGCTTGTCTATTGAAAAAAACGTTGGCTTATTCATCAAGGCCGCCAAAAGTGTTGCCGCGCAGAGGCCAAAGACACTTTTCCTCATTGTTGGAGGCGGCAAGGATGAAGTCAATTTGAAAGCAATGGCTTCTGGATGCAAAAATATCGTGTTTACTGGGAAAATACCGCACGCCGATATTCCTAAATATCACAAAGCTGCTGACGTGCTTGTTTTGCCGTCATTTTACGAAGGAATTCCTTTAGTTGTTGTTGAAGCTGCCGCTGCCGGTCTGCCAGTCATATGCACTGATGTGCGCGATGCAAAGGACGTGATTATTGACGAGAAATCTGGCTTTATTGTGCCAAAGGATAATCCTGACATTATGGCATTGAGAATTTTGGACGTGCTTGCCGACCATAAGAAAGCAAAAGAAATGGGAAAAGTCGGCCACGAGTTGGTTATAGAAAAGTTCGATCCTAAAAAGAATTTACAGGATTGCCTTGATTTGTGGCGGCAGGTGGCAAAATGAAACTTGTTTACGTTTTGCCAAAGTATGATGAGGGCGCCGGCGAACATTTTTTCCATATTTACAAATTGCTGGGAGAATTAGGCAAAAAGACAAAGCTTGCCGTGCTGATAGAGAAGGCAAAAGGCACTCCTCGTTTGTCAAATGTGCAGCAAGTCCAGACCATAAGCGCTAAATCTTTTGTTCCTCGTTTTTTTGAAACGCTTGGCAAATTGGCTTTGCTTCGCGTGCAGGGCTACGATACTTTTTACGTTCATTACAGTTTTTTCGGCGCGATTGCAGCATCTTTGATTGCAAAATTCACAGGTGGCAAGGTATTTTATTGGAATTGCGGTTTGCCGCATTTGTTCTTTAAGTGGTTCTGGCAGAAGGGCTGGGTGCAGTCAAAGATTAATGATGACTGGTCGTTAAGGCTCTCGCTTAAAATGGTCGATTATCTGGTAACGGGCACTGAACGCATGAAAAAATATTATCATCAAAAATTTGACGTTCCTCTGAAGAAGATTCTTGTTGTGCCAAACGAAATTGATCTTTCACGCTTTAAAACAAAGCGCCCGCAGAACAAAATTCCGCAAGTATTGTTTGTGCACCATATGTCAGAACGAAAGGGCGCGCATTATTTGGTGCCGATTGCTGAAAAAGTGTTGAAAAAAGTAAAAGTGCAGTTTGTTATTGCCGGCGACGGTCCTTATTTGCCAACATTGCAAGCTCAAATCAAGAAAAAGAAGCTTGGCAGGTGGATTAAAACACTTGGCAGCGTTCCAAACAAGGAAGTAATGAAATTGTATTCACAATCGGACATATTCTTGATGCCTTCTGATGAAGAAGGCTTTCCAAGAGTTCTTTTGGAAGCCATGGCAACCGGCACTCCTTTTGTTGCCAGTGATGTTGGCGGCGTGCGTGACATTGTCAGCAAATCAGCGCAGGATTTTGTGGTTGAGAAAGGAGATGTTAACGTTTTTGCAGAGAAGATTGTCCAGCTTATTTCTGACGAAAAACTGCGCGACAAACTGTCAAAAGACGGCCTGCAGCACGTCAAGCAGTATGATGTGAAGAAAGTTGTGCCTTTGTTAGTAAGAACACTGAAAAATAACTAGTTCTTCTAAGCTTCAAACAAATAGCTGGATAAACCGATTGAAAAGGTGAAGTAATTCGAAAGGTCTATAAACTACTATGTGAGATGCCGTTTCATGGGCATGTGGTCATTGATCAAAAACCTGTTTGGATTTGACCAAGAGGTGCTTCCTGAAGAGCGCGAACTTGGTGTTGAAAGAGCGAGAGAGAAGCTGACGCGCGAAATCATTTCTGAAGAAAAAACAGAGATTTCAACGGTGAACAATGTTATTGGTGATTTGGATACTTTATGGTCAATGTTTCAAAAAATCAAGGATCCTGTCTATCAAACAATAGTTCAGAGTTTCTCAAATGAATTGAATCTATTAATGCAAAATCTAGGCAAACTTCGAGACCAAAAAATTTCCGTTACTGATCGTGATGTGCTTCTAAGAAATATAAGCACTAGCTGGAGCCAGTTCGTCACCCGCAGCGGTCGCCAGTATAGCAGTTTTTTCAATATAGTAGTACAAGTGGGGCAAAAAGCTGGTGATTTAGTCAATAAGATTTCTGCAAATCTTAAGGCACTTGGAGCTGAATTGGCAGTGGAGAAGGAAACACGAGCCACAAGAGCCGCATTGGAAGGGCGCAGATAAACCAATCGAAAGACCCTGCCTGTTCATACCGCCCCAAAAACTCAGAATTTAGTTCTTCCTGCTCTTTATTTTCTTCGCAGGAACGCCTGCAATGATGTCATAGGGCTTAAACGTCTTCGTAACAACGCTGCCAGAACCTACAATAGAATGGTCTGCAACGTCTGTAAGAATTATGCTTCCTGCTCCTATCCAGCAGTCCTTTCCAATAATAATGTGTTCTACTTTTCCTTCTTGCAATCGCATTGGAATGCCTGGTCTGGTGCCGTGCTGCCCGCCTCCACTGAGGACCATTATGTATCCTGAGAGCATTGTGTCATCACCGATGTCTGCCCAACCTACAAAAGTGTTCACGCCAACATAAACATTGTCGCCGATTTTGCTTTTTGGTGTTCTCATGACGCCCATAAAGTCAACGGTGAAGTTTTTTCCGCATTCTGCAAGGGTGCATTTGTACCAGACTCTTCTTACAGCGATGCCGAAATATCCAGGAATCATGCTGAGACATTGTGAGATTGACATGAATGCAAATAATCTGATATAATATAGAATAAAGAATGGAATTAGAAGTACGAAGCAAATGACCGACATTATTGCCTTGATTAGTTCTTTCATAGTATTTCGTGTAACGCTTCTGAGACGTACTTGATGTCTTCTTTTTTCATATGCGGATATAAAGGTAATGCTATGGTTTTTTCGTAGTATGCTTCTGCTACAGGGAAGTCTCCTTTTTTGTATTTCAGATACTTGTAGGCAGAATGGTAGTGTATTGGTATGAAGAACACTGACGTGCCTATATTGTATTCTTTCAGTTTTTCAATGACTTTTGCTCGGTCTGCTTTCAAAACTTGTATGGGATAAATGTGCCAGACTTTGCCTGCCTTGTTCTTTGGAAGTATTAGCGGCAAATCTTTTAGTAGTTTGGCATATGTGTCCGCAACTTCTTGTCGTTGTTTGCAGAACTTGTCTAATTTTTTAAGCTGCACTAGTCCAAGTGCAGCATCTACATCTGTCATGTTGTCTTTCCATCCTGGCTCGACTATGTCATAATGCCAGCTGCCGGCCGAAGTATACCGTTTCCAGGCGTCTCTGTTCATTCCGTGCAGGCGCAATATCCGTAATCTGTTTGCGAGCGCATCGTCATTTGTTGTGACCATTCCGCCTTCTCCTGTCGTCATGTTTTTTGTTGCATAGAAGCTGAACGCGGTCAAATTACCTAGTGAGCCCATTTTTTTCTTGCCGTCGTACGTACCGCCAACTGAGTGTG
The DNA here is from genome assembly GCA_964572665.1 of uncultured Methanosarcinales archaeon. Taxonomy (GTDB): domain Archaea; phylum Nanobdellota; class Nanobdellia; order Woesearchaeales; family ARS49; genus CABMGU01. The sequence continues at coordinate 10,258 of CAZNFZ010000080.1, read as the reverse complement.
CTGCGTCTTCAATGACTTGCAATCCATATTCGTCTGCGATTTCCATGATTGCTTTCATGTCGCATGGGTTGCCGGCATAATGAACTGGAACTATTGCTTTTGTTTTTTTGGTTATTGCAGCTCTTATCTTTTTAGGGTCGATGCATTGATAATCTTTATCCACATCTACAAGAACTGGTTTTGCGCCAACTTGAATTATCATGTTTACAGTAGCAGCAAATGTAATTGGTGTTGTTATCACTTCATCTCCGGGTTTTAATCCGGCGGCGATGTATGACAAATGCAGTCCTGCAGTGCAGGAATTGACAGAAATTGCGTGTTTGACATTTGAGTATTCGGCGAATTTTTTCTCGAATTCGGCGACTTTTGGCCCCATCGTTAGCCAGCCGCTTTTGACGGTTTCAGCAACTGCTTTTACTTCTTCTTTGCCGATGCAAGGTGGACAGAATGAAAGAAAATTCTCTCTAGTTTTCATCTGACTTTGGTCCACTCTTCTGAGCGGTAGCTGGTGTACCATTCGATAAATTCCTTGATGCCTTGCTCAAATGAGTATTCTGGCTTAAATCCAAGTAATTCTTTTGCGCGTGAAATGTCTGCAATTAAGTGTTCAACTTCTCCAGGTCTGGGAGAGACATGGACCGGCTTCAAGTCTTTCTTGAGTAGTTTGAGTATTTGTTCTGCTATTGTTTTGATTTTCAGGTCGTGGCCTGTGCCGAAATTTATTGGCACGCCTGCAATCTTGTTTTTGCTGTTCAGGATTAAATCGTATGCTTTGACTGCATCTTTGACGTAAAGATAGTCTCGTGTCTGGTCGCCCGTTCCATAAATAATTGGCGGCATGTTGTTCATTATGCGTCTGGTAAAGATTGATATGACTCCTCCATATCCTGAGTCTTTTTGTTTTGGCCCGTACATGTTGAAGCATCTGGTAATGTACACAGGCATTCCGTATGTTTGATGGTAAGCGTAGCACATTCTGTCTGCTGCTATTTTGCTCGCGCCATATGGGTGCGGTGCGTCAAGCGGGTGTGTTTCCGGCATGGGCGACATTTGCGCGCTTCCATAAACTTCTGAAGTTGATGCGTGAATGACTTTGCCGACATCGTGCAGTCGTGCAAGTTCGAGAACATTCAGTGTGCCCAAAACATTTACTTCATAGGTGTGCTCTGGGTCTACAAGTGAGCGGTCAACGTGGATTTGTGCTGCAAGGTGCATGATTGCATCGCAGCCTGGTACTACTTTTTCAAGGAGTTTTTTGTCGCGTACGTCTCCTGTTATGAATTTAAAGTTTTTTTTCGCGATGAGTGAGCGGACATTTTGCAAATCACCTGTTGCAAGGTTGTCATAACATACTACTGTGTGTCCTTCATTTACGTATTTCTCGCATAAGTGGCTGCCAAGAAATCCTGCTCCACCAGTAATGAGTATTTTCATGATTTTTTCCTCTTTTAAGTCCCTTTATTAAATTTATGATCACGAAATAAAGATTGTACGTCCGCTTAGGACAAGGAATGTTGCGAATATCAGCAATACTGCAACGATGCTTGCAACCGCCAGTCCAACGTGTAGTTTTTCCATTATTGTGTAATGCGTGCTTTGAATGTTTTTAAATATTTCTTAGGGAACCCGCCGCCTGCTGCTGGAGTATGTCCTCCTGCATTCGAGTCCGGAATGCCTTTGACCGCGTTTTCAAGCAGGGTGTTCACCGCTATTTTTCTGTCGTGCCTTCTGGCACTGACAGCTGCTTTAGTGAATCCAGTATTAATAATAATGACGGTTTTATGCGGGTGCTTCAGTCCCAAAATAGTGCTTAGCGGAGAGTGTATGCGGTATTTTGATGCGAATTCGTACAATCGTAAATCACCATGTTTTTCTGCTTTCTTTTCAAACAGTTTGAGGTGCTTGTTAAGTTCTTTGTCTATTATTCTCTTGTACTTGCCGAATGATGAGTTGATGATGTCTTTGGGCTTTTTTGCAGTATAAAAAATGTCAAAGCATTTTGGAACAAGTTTTGTGTCATACACTTCGGCGCTGCTGATTGTTACTGCGACTTGTCCTATATCAGTTTGAAACGGGTTTTTCTTTGGAGCGACTTTGTATTTCTTGAAAACGGCTGCCAGCCAGCTCTTCCATGGTGCAGTCGCGATATCTGCTATACATGCTGCTGCTGCCATCCAGTCAAGGTCATTAACATTTGCTACCCTGCTGGCTGCATCATACGCGAGTTTTGCCGTGCAGTACGTGCTGGGTTCTATCGTCGTAAAATATTGTGGCTTGTAGAGAATTGTTTTGCTGCTTTTGTAATCAGCGTACAGTTTGTGATGGTCTACGACAAGAATGTCTGCCTGTTTCTCTATTTCTTTGAGTGCAGGAATATTGTGCTCTGCACTGAAGTCTGTTGTAATGAGTTTGGTTATTTTTTTCTGCTTTATTTTTTTAATCATTGAGTCAGTGAGGCCGTATTGCTTTTTGTCAAGCGGTATGCGTAAATCTATTTTATTGCCTCGAAGTCTTTCAATGCATTTGGCCATGATGACTGCAGAACAGACGCCATCAGGGTCAGTGTCGTGGATAATGCATACTTTGTCTTGTGGAGTGATATCTCTCAGAAAACTATCTACTTTTTCCAATATATTTGTGTTAGTGTTCATTCTAGTCGAGAGGAAAATAAATGGCGCAAGAAAATGATAGGGCGCGCCATTTTTGGGTTTGGGGGTGTTGCATCGAAAATCTCTGATTTTTGATGACCAGGAAATTCCGTGAATTTCCTTGGCATACAGTGTAAAGTGGCAGGTCCGAAGACCTGCCCTGTGAGTGATGCGGCAACTTTCGTTGCTGTGTTGTAATACGCCAGTATTACCGTGACATCGGAAAATTTCTTTTCCGACATGAATATTACTGTGGCAAAAGATTTATATATACTTATGGTATTGAATGTACGACAGTACGACATTGCAAAGAGGTGTTGTGAATGATTATTCGAAGATTAGTAAAAGCCGGCCAAGCATCACATACGATTTCTCTTCCTAAGGAATGGCTCGACCGCCATAAACTAAAGAAGGGTGATTTGGTTTATTTGTACGAGAAAAGCGACAAGGAGCTTACTATTACGCCTGAAAGCAAGGCTGATGAGGAAGTGCCGCAAAAGGAAATTGTTATTCCAATTGACAACAAGGAGCTCAGCACTATTCAGCGTGAGATTACCAGCGCGTACATCAATAATTACAACACGATTATTCTGAATGGCCAGAGTATTACCAAGCAGACCAAGGATATTCGTAAGATGCTGCACGATTTTGTTGCGTTGGAAGTTGCTGACCAGACTGCAAGCAGTATTATTGCAAAGGATTTGCTTAATTTGAAGGAAATTAGCATTGACAAGACTATTCGTCGTATGGATATGCTGGTGAGAAGCATGATTCAGGATTCTGTTGCTGCGTTGGATAATGCAGAGTTGGCGCAAAGCGTTCTAGTGCGTGATTATGAAGTCAACAGAGCATATTTCCTGTTGATGCGCCTGCTGAAGAGTTCTCTTGCCAACAAGCAGATTGCTGACTATTTCCAGTTGTCTAATGAGAAAGTATTGAGTTATTATTATTTGACGATAAATTTGGAGAATTTTGCTGACTGCGCAAAGCATTTGTCTGAATATCTTGCCAAAGAGAAGAAGAAGGATAAAGTTAAGCAGGTCTTGCAGGGCGTTGAGAAGAACTATCTGGAAGTCATGAAGGCATACTTTACCAAAGATAAGAAACTGGCTGATGGAGTAGCATTGCAGCGCGAGGGTTTGTTGAAAGATGCAACCGAACTGCCTGCAGGCACCGCTGAGCTGTTCAAGACTATGGTGACTTTGACCAACAACGTTGCCCGTTTGGTTATGGACGAAGAATAACTAGATAGAAGAGCCTTCGGTAACGACTCTGTCATGCGGTAGAAACTGTTCTTGGCCTAATTCTTGCATCGTCATTGGTCTTATGCACATAAAGCCAATTCTGCCGTCGCTATGGAAGCTTTTAGGCGCAACCTCATAGCTTACAGGTATATATCCTGCTTGTTCCCACATTGCTTCTGCGCGGTGTTTTTCTTCCAGAGTTCTGTAGAATGCGTACGTATGCCCGCCAAGGCAATTGGGTGTTACCGGTATATTTCCAGTGATAGTGTCAACTGTAATGACTGCTAGTGTGCATATAACAAAAAAAGAAATAATAATTAAAAAGAAAAAACGCATTACTTGTTCAAGCTTCCTGGGTATGGATAGCTTGGAACCTGTCCAACTGCTTGTTGGCCGCCAGCTGGGAAGCTTATGTCCCTATACTGGTCTACAGGTACGCCTGGGTATCTACCGGCATTTTCTGCTGCGCCGCTTCCAGTTCCTGGAATGATGGCTGCGTATTCATTTGTCGGAGGGAATGCAGGGTTTCCTTGTGTAGGACACCAGCATTCAAGTGTTGGATCGTTCCAGCCGCCTGCTGTTTGCGCTGAAATATATCCTGTTCTTGTAGTACCGTCAATCTTGACATTGCCAAGGTAAATCCATCCTCTGTTTTGCAAGTCTATTCTAAGACCCATCATTCGGGTATCGTAGTCATTTCCGCTTGGGAAAATGGTACATGGACTGTCGCATGGAAGACCTTCTTTTGTAGTCACTACATTAGTAAATACTGCTCCCGAGCTTTTGTTTGCGCCGGTGAACATGAGCACGAGCCCAATGACCGCAATAATTGATATGATTCCAAGAATAACAAGCGCTATTCCTCGATGTTCTTCTTCCATGACGTAATCACCTCATTTGAATATAATGGTCATTCTTAACTGGTTCTAATATATAAATGTTACTAAAACGTATACTGGCTGATTTTGGCATATTCGTTTACTTTCTGGGCTTTCTCAACCGTTCAAAGCTTTCCACTATATCTATAACGTACTTACCTTCTTCGAGTTTGAATATGAGAGGGGCTCCTTTGAATAATTGGACAAGGTCAAGCTCGTATTTTCCCGGCTCGACTACTCTTACGCTTTCAAAGTCAAGCACTACAGGCAAATCTTCTTTATAGCCAACAAGGTTGAGCACATCTTGTTCGATTTGCTTTTTTTGTTCTGGTTGCAGTTGTGTTGGCAGTATTTTTTTTGCTGCTTCCAGCTTTTCTTTTTTGATGAAGAAGAACAATTTGGCGCCGCATGGGCATCCTTTGAGAATTTCTTGTGCGCCGTCTTCGTAAAACGTGCTGCATCTGACGCACTGGTGCGGCATTGTTTACTTGCGCTTACGCGCCTCCTGAGTGAGAAGTTCTATCTTATTGGGATCTTTTTTGATGCTCTTGACTATGCTACTAGGTCCAATAATAGTGAGTCCCTGCGTATCGCCAAAAAATGTATTTAGCATGCTGTACTTGAATTTCTGAAATCCATCTTGCGCGGTCTGGGCTGGATTAATGACTGCAAGTTCAATTCCTTTGAACTTTTTGTCTATTTCTTCCATTGTTGTCTTGATAAGCTCTACTTCTTCTTCTTTTCGCAGTCTGCCTTGCAGCAAAACTATCTTGTTCATCTTTGCGATGCCGAGCAGTTTTCTGATTCTGCCGAGTCCGCTCAGTCCTTCAATCTCAGTGTAGGGAACGAATTGTATGGTTACCATTATTTGCTCGCTAACTCAAAAAGTTTTTCGTATAATTTGTCAACGTTCTTGCCGTATTTGGCGCTGATGCCCAAAACTTCGTATTGGGGGAATGCTGATTGTACTTTCTTTATTTTGCATTTTCGCAGGTCTGCTTTATTTGCTACGATAAGAACTGGGATGTTTCTAGCTGCGAGGTTGCCTATGATGGTGACGTTTACTTGTGAGTATGGGTCTTCAGTGCCGTCGAGAACTACAAGCACAGTGTCAACTTCATCCAGCCATTTGATGCTTTCAATGACTCCTTTGGTTGCTTCGCGCGCTCTTTTTTTTGCCTGGCTTGCAGACATGCCTGTTTTCATGAAATCTTCATAATCGATTTTTGTTGCGATTCCTGGCGTATCAACCAGATTAAAAGTAAGTTCTTTTCCGCTTTTTCCTTTAATAGAAATTTTTTCTTTTATATTGACTTCTCTGGTTTCATGCGCAACTGGGGAGACTTTCCCCATTTCTTTGCCAAGCCAATCAATGCAGATTTTATTTGCGAGTGTTGTTTTGCCGGAGTTTGGTGGGCCATAAAGACCAAGTTTGAAATTCTGCTTAGGTCCTCCAATAAAACTCATAAAAAAATCTTTAATTCTTTTCAGCATGCACCCACCTTTTCAATAATTTGTCCACGCTGTAAGTATATATAGTTTTCGTTGAAAATGCTAGAAATCATCTAAAAAAATAAAATAAAAAATTATTTAAAAAAAATAATTTATCTGCCGCCGCGTGCCATCTTTGCACGTGACACGTCGCCTGACTTGTCAACGAAGTACAAGAAGCCTGAAACTTTCTTGACGCCGACTTTTGCTACTTTTTCTGATTTGCCTGCTTTGCCCTTGCGGCCGCGTGCCATCTTTGCTCTTGAGACATCGCCCTGCTTGTCTACAAAGTAGAGATACCCGTCTGCTTTCTTTACGCCGACTTTTGCAACTTTTTCTGCCATTTTGTGTTCCTCCGTCTTTTTCCAGAAGGTATGTTCAAAACTGAATCATTCCCCCCCGTCGATGTTCTATTTATTTTTAGAAAGTGCGGTGCTTTATAAAGTTTTCTTTTTCCTCGACGGTGAAACGTCAAAATTCCGTCGACAAACCATATTTTTAGAACGGAATTTTGAGCGTGCTCAAAAATCAGGTCATTATAAGTTCTACATGATTTTTGACACAGTAGTTTACCGTCTATATAACGCAAAATTATTTCTTTCGTTTCTTTTTTGCATCGGTGTCATGCATAAACCATTCTGGCTTGAGAAGTTTTCGCAGTTTTCCTGCTTCTTTAAGTCCGTCCTTATAGATAGAAACGATTTCTTGTTTGGTGGGCACTGGAATTTTTTCTATTTTCTTTGCTTTTTCCATTGCCTTGCGCACTTCTCTTTTCATTGTAACACATTAACACTGCAGTGATTATAAATCTTACGTGATTTCTATTTCCCAGACGCACAAATAATATATAGAGCTAAAAAAAGAAAATTTATGGTGACAAAAGGGTTAATTATTGGGGGAGAGTTTGGCAACATTCTGGTTAGGCAGAAGAATGATGAAGCGCTTGAATTGGGCGAATTGCTGATTGCTGATACAAAAAACGGCCAGATTTTACTGCAGGCGTTTGACTTGCTGTATGGCTCGCAGTTAACGCAGCAGCATTTGGAGCTTATCTCCGGCTTGAAATTGGAAGAAGATGAAAAACTGGAGTTGATGGACGCGAAATTGAGAACGTATGTTCTTGCGCGATTAAAGAATCTGGCATTTGTCTCTCAGCAGACGGCGCGCAGCGCAAAAACTCTGCCGACGTTCTTTACAAAAGTTCGCGAGATTACCGCAAGCGATGTTACATTCATTACAACTCCATCTAATCCGCTGTTTCTTGGCAAGTTAAGAAGCGGCTCCAAGGTACTTGATGTTCCTGTTTCTATTAATGGCAAGGATGCGTTAAGCCATCATGTGCTGATTGCCGGCACAACTGGTCGCGGCAAGAGTGTGTTGATGACTAATATATTATGGGACACGCTTGGCAAGGGCTATTCGTCTATGCTCGTGCTCGATCCTCATAATGAGTATTATGATAAGTTGGAAAAGCATCCTGATGCGCGCGAGCAGGTGATTTACTACACGCCTCACAGTCCTCCTCCTGGCGCGCGAACTTTGAAGATTCATGTTGGTCAGCTCACTCCCAGACATTTTGACGGTGTTGTCGATTGGAGCGACCCTCAAAAACAGGCGTTGTACACGTATCACCAGAAATACAAGGACGCGTGGATTGAAGCTGTTCTGAGAGGGCAGGACATACAGGGCTTTATGGAAGGAACGCTGGCAGTTATCAAAAGAATTCTGATGCTGTTGCTGCGAATAGATGTTGATGATGAAAAAAATATTTCTTGCCACGGTGTATTTGACACAAATGCAGGCCAGACAACAGTTCCTGATATAGTGAACGCGCTTGAGCATGGAAAAACCGTAATTATTGATACGAGTTCATTCCATGGCAATGTTGAAATTCTGGTTGGAAGCACAATCGCGCACATGGTGCTTGAGCGCCACAAGACATACTCATTGCAAGAGATGAAATCTCGTCCAGTAGTAAGCATTGTGCTTGAAGAAGCTCCGCGTGTATTGGGAAAAGATGTTCTTGAGAGAGGCCCAAACGTGTTTTCTACAATTGCACGCGAAGGCAGAAAGTTTAATGTTGGCTTGCTGGCAATTACTCAATTGCCTTCCTTGATTCCAAGAGAGGTTCTCGCAAATATTAACACTAAAATTATTCTTGGCATTGAGTTGAAGCCTGAGCGCCAGGCAATTATTGAAAGCGCTGCCCAGGATTTGAGCAGTGATGACCGGATGATTGCATCGCTGGACAAGGGAGAAGCAATTGTAACAAGTAATTTCTTGAGTTTTGCGATGCCGATTAGAGTGCCAAATGAAGACCGCCGAGCAGCTGTCAAGCAAAAACAGAGTTTTGGAGGGATTAAGCTGTCATGAAGTTCGCTCATTTGTCCGATTGCCACATTGGCGGCTGGCGTGAACCGAAATTGCGGGATGCGAACTCAAAGAGTTTTTGCATGGCAGTCGAAAAATGTCTTTCGGAGAAAGTTGATTTTGTTCTTATTTCAGGCGACTTGTTCAACACTGCTGTGCCGGGCATTGACAGTTTGAAGATGGCTGTTGAGCAGATAAAAAAAGTGAAAGATGCAGACATTCCTGTCTATTATATAGCGGGGAGCCACGATTTCTCACCCAGCGGCAAGACAATGCTTGACGTGCTTGAGCACGCTGGTCTTGCAATAAACGTTGCGCAGGGAGAGGTTTTGCCTGATAACAGGATTAAGTTGAATTTTACTGTTGACAAGAAGACTGGCGCAAAAATTACGGGCATGATTGGTAAGAAGGGCGGTCTTGAAACAAATTATTATCATTATCTTGCAAGGGAAATTTTGGAAAAAGAGCCTGGTTTCAAAATTTTCATGTTTCACAGCGCTTTAGCAGAGTTGAAGCCGAAAGATTTGGAGGAAATGGACGCGATGGCTGTGAGTTTGATGCCTGCTGGCTTTGATTATTATGCTGGCGGACACGTTCACGTGGTTGACAAGCAGTCAATTGGTAAGTACAAGAACATTGTCTATCCCGGTCCTATTTTCCCGAACAATTTTTCTGAAGTTGAAAAATTAAAGCATGGCAGTTTTGTTATTGTTGACAACGGCAACATCCAGCACATTCCTTTGCCAGTGCATCCTGCTGTCTGCATTGCTGTTGATGGAGACCAGAAAACTCCTACTGAAGTTGAAAATTTAGTCAAGCAGCAATTGTTGAAGAATGATTTGACAAATGCCATTGTTACAATTCGTGTTTCTGGCTGTTTGAAGCAGGGCAGGCCTGCTGATGTGCGCTGGAATGATTTGCTTCATGACGCGTATATGAAGAACGCGTATTTTGTTATGAAAAACTCAAACGCTTTCACCAGTAAGGATTTGGAAGTGATTATGGTAAAGGAGTCAAATGTTGAGGAAGTTGAGACTTCTTTGTTACAGCAGCACGCCGGCCAGTTCAAGCTTTCTCAAAATGATGTTGAGCTTGCAAAGAAACTGATGCACGCACTTTCAGCAGAAAAAGCTGAAGGCGAGAGAAACGCTGATTTTGATTCAAGATTGCATTCTGAGCTTGACCAGTTGTTTCAAAACTAGGGTTTCTCGGCAAAAAGAGCTATTGCTTTTTCATGGCCAAGCGCTCTTGCAATTGCGAAATAATTTTCGGCTTTCACCGCGCAGGCAAGAGCAGCGTCAGGATTTTCACTTTTTATTTGCAAAGCGTAATCTTCGCAGTTTTTCGCGGCCAAGACAAAGTTGCCTGAACGTTCGTAGTTTAATATCGCCCGTTCAAGGAGTCCGCTTTTGTGGGCAAATTCTGCTGCTTCTACATATTCTTTCATGTTTTCTAATGCGTCAATAATTCTTCCGGAATATTGAGGTGAATCAAATCTTTTCAGCCTATCGACCGCGCTGTACTGGTCAGTTATCGCCAAGTTCACATAAAATTGGAACGTGCGCTCTATATAATCTGGATTGGTGGTCAGCTTATTTTCCACAGCATCAACAATTGCTGCGGTCTT
>CAZNFZ010000079.1:0-4981 GCA_964572665.1 uncultured Methanosarcinales archaeon | reverse complement strand
AGCCAGAAATCACGCGGAAAAGACAAAAACATACGCTCATCACGATACGAATTTAACTTCTTAAAAAACGGTTTTAGCTGGTCTACCCTGAAAATAGTTGCTTCAATCAATGGCTCTTGTGTAGTTATCACAATTCCTTTAGAAGATTTTTGCTTCAAAAAGATTTGGTACGACGAAACGTACTCACTTGCGATGGGAAGGTATAAAAACTCCGACTTTCCGATATAAATTCGAGTTTGCTTAAATGAAACTTGACACTCAATACTGGGACTCTACTGCAGACGCGCCTTCAAGCTTCCATAAAGAAGTTGCATTATACAAACGTGAGCAACATATACAGCTCATCAAGAAATGGGCAGACGTGCGCGGAAAAACCGTGCTTAAAACTGACTGCTATGAAGAAGCTAAAGGGCAGGACCATTTCCTTGACTGGATTGCAAAATACACCAAACACGCTTATGGAATGGACATATCATCAAACATAACATCAATGGCACAAAAAAGATTCAAAAACGCCACATTTGTGCCGTGCGACGTGCAAAAACTCCCCTTTAAAGACAATTTTTTTGATGTAATCATATCAAACTCAACACTTGACCATTTCCCAGTTCCAAAAGTGCGCAAAGCGCTCAAAGAACTCCACCGCGTAATGAAAAAAGACGGGACATTCATATTGACATTAGACAACAAAGAAAACCCATTGTATTACATATTCTACCAAATTCGCAAACTGATGAAAACAGACCCGTTCTATGTTGACCAATGCTATACTTTCAATGAAGCGACCAAACTCGCCGAAGAAGCAGGATTTACAGTGCACGAAACCACTTCAATAGTACACGTCGTAACCCCCTTCAACAAAATCGCAGTAATGCTGCCTCAAAATAAATTCACTCAAACATTCATTAAATTAATGGTAAAACTATTCTCAAAACTTGAAAATTTGCCAACACACCGACATACTGGCTGGTTCGTTTCCCTTCGCTGCACAAAATGAAAGAAGAGAAATTAATTCCTATAAAAAATAATAGAAAAATAATTGGCTATTTAGCCATAGACAGCACGCTTGACAACTCATTCAGCGGGGGAATACGCATGGATGACAAGACAACAATTCCCGAGCTCAAAGCATTAGCACATACCATGACTCTCAAATATGCCTTTGCAGGCATTCCATTTGGAGGCGCGAAAGCAGTTCTGCTTTATAACCCGGAGAAAATGAGTAAAGCCAAAAAAACAGAACTACTTACCGCGGCAGGCAAGTCACTCTCACCACTTCTCAAAAAATCCACATACTTAACAGGAACTGACTTAGGCACAACAAGCCAAGACATCGAAATACTCCTCAATGCAGCTGGAGCGCCTAAAAACTGCCGCAAGTGCAGCACAGAATACTACACCGCACTCACAGTGTTCCTTTTTGGCCAAAGATGCGCCAAAGAAATATCGCTAAAACTGGAAAACGCCACTGTTGCAATAGAAGGATTTGGGAAAGTCGGCGGACATGTTGCACGATTTTTCAGCCAGAATGGAAGCAAGATAGTTGCTGTCTCGACAAGAGCAGGAGCAATTTACAATTCAGAAGGCTTCTCAGTGGAAGAACTGTTACATTTACGTGAGGCTCACGGTTCAGAATTTGTAAAACACGTTCCTGGAGCGCAAAAGATCCCAAAAGAAAAACTGCTCCTGCTGCCAGTAGATATTCTCAGCCCGTGCGCGAAATCACGCTGCATAAACAAAACAAACGCGCACTCTGTGCGCGCCAGAATCATTGTTCCTGGAGCCAACATACCATTCACCTCTGAAGCTGAAGAAATATTACATAAAAGCGGGTTACTTGTCATTCCTGATTTTGCAGCCAATTGCGGTGGAGTACTCGGCGCAGTTCTAGAAAAATTCACTTCTTCCTCATATAAGACAGAACAAATAATTAGGAAGAAATTTCCCAAAAAAATAGAAAAAGTATTCAACTTGTCAAAAAGAAAAAACATCAGCCTCTCAAAAGCTGCAATGAAAATGGCATCAGACCGTTTTCTACAGGCAAAATCTTCAGAAGGAAAATCGAAAAACCTGATTCACCAGACAGGCTTATATTTTTACAGAAAAGGAATTATTCCAAAGTTTGTAATAAAACTTATCGGCCCGCATTACATTACAAGAAAGTTGTTATCTTAATGAAAAGATTTAAAAACGGGCTCGCTCTTGATCGAATATGCAAAAAAAGGTGTTTGAAGGCTTAATTTTAGGAGCTGTCCTTCTTGCCGCAATAATTGCTTTCTGGATAATCATTGAAGACCCTGTTGGCAGGGCGCCTCAACTACCAAAAGAATATCCCCCCTCTAGCATATGGGAAGGACCAGTATTTCCATCTCCAAGCCCAACTCAGTGGGTACCTCCATGGGAAAGCACACCATCAGAAGAACCGTCTCCAAGCCCATCTCCCTGGGTACCTCCATGGGAACGCACACCATCTCCAACGGAAGAACCGTCTCAAAGCCCATATCCATCTGAAGAGCCCCGAATTCCATGGGATGAAACACCATACCCAACTCCATCGGAATCCCCTACACACTATCCAAGCCCATCTCCATCAGAAGAACCTTCACCGTCTCCTACTTACGACTTGCAGACAAATAATTTCTGTGACCGCGCAAAAAGAATTCTAGAGTCAATCTTCAAACCCAAGAAAAAATCTTCCTATTTCCGCTGCAGCGGAAGTTATGACACAGACAACGGAGACTACTCAGTTACGCTAGAATTTACATTTGCGCCTTAAAATTAGAAATATGATTCTGTTGTTAGAGCCTCAAGAAAGAAGCAGCAAACTTTTCTCAAAACATCTTTACAACGAAATGATTGCGGCATTAATGTTAGGGGCTTATTACATCGGTTGGCAGCAAGACCTTATTGTTTCCTAAGTTGGTATCGCCAGGCAGAGGCGGCGAGATTTCAGCGCTAAGTTCGTAATGGCCTGGCTGAGGCGGAACCCAGCTAATATCTACTTCCGCACCACCACCTGCTGGAATAACAGCAGCGATAGCGCTTCCTATAATTTCACCTGTTACCTCGTTATTAATATTTACTCCAACTTTTATTGCGTCCGCATTTCCGTTATTCTTTAGCACTACAGTAAAGACCGCTGTCCTGCCAGCAAGCAGAGTTGGAGTCTGAGCTACAGGTCCTGCGATTCTAACGCCATCTATAGCAGGGTCTACTGTAAAAGATGACGATATCTGCACTCTCAATCCTTCAGGTGTTGCTTCCAGAACTGATATTCTATAGCCCATATGACTATCAGTATAAGTTTGGCCAACTGCCAGAGGAATTGCACCGCCAACTCCTGCAACAATAATATTAGAATCACTTCCTGGCCCGACGCGGCCTATGTACCTTGGAGCGAGATGCAGTAGCGCACCACTATAAACGTTCGAGTCCATGCCTCGGTCGAAACCTATCGGCTGCCTATATTCTACATGGTAAAAGTCATTGCCGTAAGGCAGCATTATCAGCTTAATGCCTGGCCCGCCAGTCTCCAGAGGCTCTATGGTGTAAGTGCCTCCAGTCGTAATGACAATTTTGCTATCCTCGAGCCAGCCTATCTTATTCTTGTGGTAAGCATTCATATGAACTGGCAAGCGAGCGGCTTCACCAACATCAATTACTCCACCGCCTCCCATTACATCAAAGGGGTCGCCGTAATTCACTGAATTGCAATCATGAGTAAGCCCATTTTCTAAAAAGTTAGGACACGTAAGCCTGTTCGCATGAAACAAGCCGAAGTTATGGCCGAACTCGTGAGCAATTCCTGCAATATTAGCAGGACAGCACGGAGGCATTGTATTTTCCAGCATCACACCATTCAAATCTCTTTCAGGCAGCCAGGCGATTGGAACTGTAATCCCACCATCTACAGATACGCCGACCGGACCAATTGTTCCAGCGCCTGTCGTCTCACTTTCCGCAGGGAAGAAAATAAGAATCTTGTCAAATTGCCTGAAATCAACAGATGGATCCAATGATTCCAACGCAGCTGTTGAGATCGGGAAAAAATTGTCATTTGCAATACCATCCAGAGCATGAGATTGTGGCACACCCGTGTTAACAGGCCCAACAATCTCGAAACTAAAGAAAGTGTCGTTGTAAGAATTCTCACGATAGTAAGCATCCACCTTCCTCAAAGCATTACTTACTACTGAAATATCCGTTGTAAATTTCTTATCGGTAAATTCGGCAAGAATCACTATAGTCCGCTGCTCACTCGCATGAGGCTTTTCTTCGGCCAGGACTTTGAAGTTTTCTGAAGTTCCTTTGGAAATCAACTTGTTGCCAAGCTTTGCACCTTTTGTCCTAACAGTGCTTCCTGAAATCACTGGCATGACGCCTAACAGATCCTGGTCTGAATGCAGAGAAATCCTTTTCTCTCCAACGCGCAAAAAATGCAAGTACTTGCTGCTGCCATAATTTACAAAGTTATCTACATGCAGGACTTCCAGAGTGCCTTCAAGCTCAACTTCTTCCTCTATGTTCGCCTGAACTTCAGGCCTGAACTTATTCCTGACGTCTTTCGGAATAACAAGCCTAAGAGCTTCTGCAGGGTTCTTTTCCATCAGCGTCAGAAGCCTTTCTTTGCGCTGGGCAGCAACAGACACATCAACCAATTGCTGTTTAGAAGGCCGAGTGCTGTCTCTTAGAAGAACCTGGGTCAACTGATTTACAGTCTTTTGCGACGTCACAGATGGTGCCGGCGTCTCAAGGACGCCCTTGCCTGGCAATGATACTGCCTGTCCGAATAATTCACCAGTACCTTCTTTAAACAATAGGAAAAGTCCAATGACTGCAATCACGACAACAATTATGAGAACAGCCACCTCAACTACGCGCTCTTTTTTAACCATAAATCACATCTTTTATGATTAACAGATCTAAACGCAGTATATAAATTTTGATAATTGCAACGCTTTTTGCAAATAATTATGAAGCC
>CAZNFZ010000078.1:0-6527 GCA_964572665.1 uncultured Methanosarcinales archaeon | reverse complement strand
GGCTGCAATGTCCTGCACAATAAACCGTGGTGGTATTACGGCTGGTGGATTACAATTACCGAAACAAATCTCCACTTCCTGGCTATTCCTGGACTGTATGCACTCTGGAAACGATGGGAAAAACAGCACATGCTCTACGCATTAAGCCTTTTGCTTCCCGCAGTATATCTTATACAACTCCACTGCCACGACTACCGATACTTGACACTCACACTCCCATTTATTGCAATGCTCACCGCGCTCGGCTTTGTATGGATTTATGACATGTTTAAACATCGGAATTCCAAAAGAATTCCGAGTGTGCTCAAGAACCGAAGGTTCTTGACAATGAAGAAAAAATGGGCATTTTTTGTTGTTGCCGCAGTTCTAGGCATATGGATGCTTAATAGCAGCATCACATACTATTACAGCAATGAAATGCAGCAGCCGGATGAGATTGCCGAACGCTACTTTGCATATATTGATGGGAAAAATTTTAGCGGTGAAATATGGACGGCAAATCCGATAATTGCAGCGCACACAAACGCAAAACTAGAAAAAATCTATTATCCGGTTTATAACACAAACGTCTCAGGATATTTCACTGATTACGTAAAAGCACATCATGATAAAATTAGCGTAATAATAATGGATAATTGTGGCGGTGGAATTATTTGTCCGCCAGATGATTTAGAATGCCCTCAAAAGACAGACGAGTTGATTACAGAAATCGATTCGAAATTCACGCGAGTGTTCGATGAAAACACTGGAAGATGCTGGTATAGAATTTGGATTACTTCTTGAGATTGATTATATCCCCAATAGTAAAAGAACCAGAACTCTTGCCTGCGGATTCAGTTTCTTCCTCTTCCTCAATCTCAACAAGTTTGATGTGCAATAATTTCTCAAGTTTCTTTGCCATGTTGATAGGCGGCACAAACTGGCTATTCTCCAGCTTGTGAATGATGCTTTCCTTTTCATTCAATGTCATCGCAAACTCCTTCATTGTCATACCAGACGTCTCACGCGCCTGACGAATTAGCTGCGCGTAATTAGAAACCACCACTTCAGCAGTTTCAGGAGTGCTCACTACTACCTTTTGGAATAAATGGCCAACAGGCTTCTGTATAACCTTTCCAAACTTGCCGCAATTTTGACAGACCGTCATCTGCGTACTTTCAACAATAGCAGTTATCAAAGGCGCTTCCTTGCCGCACAATTCACAAACTCCCATAGTGTTCACTCAGCGCACTTCCTATAAAAAGATTGTGCAGTTCCCACTCTTCAATAGTTGCTTTTGTTTTTAAACAAACTTGTGTACTAAAGAAGTATGGACGACACATTGGCTGAGCATATCCGCCTGACAGCAGAACAAGGATTATCACGGCAGCAGCTCAGAGAACTACTTCTCAAGGCAGGATGGCCAGAAACACAGGTTACTGGCTACATACAGAAAGCATTCAAGCAGCTAGACAAAGGCGTAATCATAAGAGTACACGGCATTACAAAAAAGTTCGGCCAAAACACAATTCTTGAAAATGTTGATTTTGACGTACGAGCAGGAGAGATTTTTGGTCTCATTGGAATAAGCGGAGCAGGCAAAACAACACTTTTGAACTTGCTTGTAGGATTTCTGAACCCAGACCAAGGAGATGTTTTGCTGGCACTACCAGACGGCAGCACACAAAGCGTATTCAAGCATCCGGGACTAATCAAAAAATACTTCGGATTCTCAACACAAACACCAAGCTTCTACGGCAAGCTCACTGTACGAGAGAACTTGGAGCACTTCGGCAGACTATACGGCCTTGAAGAGCCAGACCTTGGAAGAAGATGCAATGCACTCATGGAACTGGTGGGCCTGAAGAATGCACGAGACGCTATCTCAACACATTTATCAGGCGGAATGCAAAAAAGACTGGACATAGCATGCGCGATACTACACGACCCGAGCATACTCATACTGGACGAGCCAACAGCAGACCTTGACCCAATATTAAGAAAACAATTCTGGGATTTAATCAAGCAGATTAATTCAAAAGGCACTACCATAATTCTTGCATCACACTTCCTTGCAGAAATAGAACTTTTGTGCAACAGAATAGGCATCCTCCAGAACAAAAAAATGGCAGAGCTGGGCACAGCAGAAGAACTGCGAAATATTTACTCGCATAATTACGAAATATATTTTGAAAATTCCTCAAAAGATTACGATTACCTGCTTAAAGAACTCAACAAAAGAAAACGCTATTTCAGCAAAGTCACACAAGAATCAGGCGAACTAGTCATACAAACACCAGTTCCCGAAAAAATTCTTCCTGTTATTGCTGACTATCTTGAGCGAAAACGTGACGTGCAAAGCCTTCACGTCGCACGACCCTCACTAGGAAAAGTCTTTGAGGCAGTGGTGAATAGATGAATATTGCGCAGGAAGTAATTGAGCTTGTACGCAAAAACCTCAAAAACCTTGTCCGCGCAAAAGCAAGCTCACTAGTAGTAATTCTCGGGCCATTGCTCGTCATCTTTCTTGCAGGACTGGCGTTCGACAACAGCAATGTGTACAAAGTAAAAATCGGCACGTACAGGCCTGATACCAATGACATCACAACAGCTTTTCTTGACCAGCTAAGGCAGGATTTCAAGGTAATTGAGTATAATTCTGAAGGTGACTGTGTTGATGCCATAAGAAAAACAGACGTCAACACCTGCATGATATTCTCCTCCAATTTTACTGTAGGCAGGCCGCCGTCAAATGAAATTACATTCCACGTTGATTATTCTAGAATCAATCTTGTCTGGACTATTCTCCAAGCAATGACTGAAAAAGTCAGCGAACGAACACTTCAGGCAAGCAAAAACCTCACAAAAATACTACTTGACACCCTTGAATATGCACATCAACGCATTACAGACCAAAGACAAGTAGTCATATCTCTCACGACACAAAATGACCTTCTTGCCAAAAACACACAGCAAATGATTGCAGACTTAAGCGATGTCGATTTAACTTTTGACGAAAGTTCAGTGCCTCTTGACAAGCTTGTCAGTTCAAAAACCCAAGTCAAGCAATGGGTGGATGACGCGTTGGCTATAAGCGAAAAAGGACTCACCAAATCAACATCTTTTATTGACGCGGCCAACTCACTAGTCAAAGGATCAAGCGCAGGAAACCAAGTCAAAGACCAACTATTGGCAAACTTCCAAAAAAGCGTTGACGAAATTAAAAAGGCAAAGGCAGACCTGGCAACAACAAAGAACCTCACACTGCAATCATTTGGGGAGTTCAGTAAACAGCTTGATGCAGTCGCGGAGCAAATATCCAATACCAAATCACGACTGCAAGAAGCAGATACGACAAGACAGCTCGGGTTGCGCGTACTTGAAGCCATAAATGTCCTCCTTGACAAGAGCTTATTGAGTATAGTCGAAGTACAAAAATCAATGAATGATATCGACAACAGAATCAGCGCCATCGAGATAAAAGATCCGAATGCAGTCTCGCAGCCAATTGTAACAACCATCAAACCAATTGCGCAACAGAAAACATATCTCAACTATCTCTTCCCAGTCTTAATCGTGCTAGTCATCATGTTCACAGCGCTACTGATAACCCCGACCATGATATTATTGGACAAACACAGCCCGGCAAGCTTCAGAACATATATGACCCCAGTCAGAGATTCAAGTTATATCATTGCGAATTTCATAACCGCGTTCATTCTGTTGTTTTTGCAAACCATAATCATACTCGCAATAGCCAGCGTGTTCTTCTCAAGCCAAATAATCTCACACGTTCCAACTGCAATTTTACTTTTACTCTTCATTAACAGCTTGTTTATTCTCATCGGCATGATGATTGGCTACCTCTTCAACAACGAAGAAACAGCAACACTTGCAGCAGTCAGCATTGGAGCCATTTTCCTGTTTATCAGCGACGTAATCATCCCAATTGAAAGCATGCCTGAAGCATTTGCATACATTGCACGCTTCAACCCCTACGTGCTTGCCAGCTCATTACTCAGAAGAGCCCTGCTGTTTGGCTCGTCTCCACTCAGCATGATAAGCGATATTTCCATACTTATCGGTTACATTGTTGCAGCAGCACTCCTCGCCTCAGGTGTATATATGGCAATGCGAAGATATTCATTACAACAGCTCGGCAAAGACCTTGCGCCTGTGTTTTCAAAGTTCAGAAAAAAATAGGCTGAGAAATTTAGACTGCGCAATCATATCGAAGGGGTCTCAACCGCCGACCCCTTCTTGAACCCCGCGGTTACAGTCGTCCAGAGGCTGCCCAGCCCTTCGAGGCTGGGCGGTCCTCATTATTCTCGAAATTGGCTTCGCAACTATATTCAGGGGGTCTCAACCGCCGACCCCTGTCGGAAATTGAAAATTTCCGAGCACGCTCAGAAAGCTCCGCTTTCTGACGCTTCAACCCCCGCGGTTCTCGAAAGGTATTTAAAGCGTCATAATGGACGATAAATTGTCAAGAACCACCAATCCCAATAGTCGATTGCGGTGGTTCTTGAGCATGCTCGGAAACTTCACCTAAACGATGGTTCCGAGTGAGGTTTCCGACACGATGAAATTTCACAACACACTTACCAAGAAGAAAGAAGAATTCAAGCCGGTGAATTCTAAATTAGTCAGAATGTACACCTGCGGGCCAACAGTGTACAATTTTGCTCACATTGGAAACTTCAGAACTTACATTTTTGAAGATTTGCTCAGGCGCTGGATTAAGTACCGCGGCTATAACGTCAAACAAGCAATGAATCTAACAGACGTAGATGACAAAACCATCCGTGATTCGCAAAAAGAAGGCGTTTCATTAAAAGAATTTACCGAGCGTTATTCCAACGCATTTTTTGAAGACATCAAAACACTCAATATAGAGCCAGTAGAAGCCTACCCTAAAGCAACTGATTACATTCCAGAGATGGTTACCATGATCAAGGTACTTCTTGAAAAAGGAATAGCATACAAGACATCAGACGCAATTTACTACTCCATTTCAAAATTCAAAGACTACGGCCAGCTGGCGCACATTGATGCTGCAAACTTGCAAGCAGGCGCATCAGGCAGGGTAACAGCAGACGAATACGACAAGGAAAACGTTGCAGATTTTGCTTTATGGAAGTTCTGGGATGAAAAAGACGGCGATGTTTTCTGGGAAACAGAAATAGGCAAAGGAAGACCAGGATGGCATATAGAATGCTCAGCAATGAGCGCAAAAAATCTCACCGATGCATTTTCGAACAACACTTTCCATCCAGAAAAATTCGTTACTATTGACATTCATACCGGCGGAGTTGACAACATCTTCCCGCACCACCAAGATGAAATCGCGCAGACAGAAGGATGCGTAGACAAAAAATTCGCAAACTACTGGCTGCACTCAGAACATTTACTTGTTGAAGGCAAAAAAATGTCAAAGTCACTAGGAAATTTCTACACACTGCGCGATTTAATCGCAAAAGGATACAATCCTCTCGCAGTCAGGTATCTTTTACTGTCAACACACTACAGGCAAAAACTTAACTTCACTCTTGAAGCGCTTGACGCGGCAACAGTCGCAGTACAAAGATTGAACGACTTCGTGCTAAGGCTAAAAGAAGCGCACGGCAGCAAAAATAACGCTGAAGTGCACGACTCAACACAGAAAGCTCGCTTGCAGTTTGAAAAATCACTCGATGAAGACTTGGAAATGAGTCCAGCGCTCGCAGCCATTTTTGATTTAATGAATATCATTAATAGACATCTTGACTCACATGAACTCAGCAAACAAGACGCAGAGGCAGTCGCTAAATTCATGGAAGACGCTAACACAGTGCTTGGCGTGCTAGTCAAAGAGGAAAAACTATCACCAGAACTACAAAAATTAGTTGATGAAAGAGAAAAAGCCCGACAAATAAAGAACTGGGCGCGCACAGACGAACTACGAGACGAGCTCAAACACAAAGGAATCGCTGTAGAGGACACACCACATGGACAACGCTGGAAAAGAATTCTTTCGTAAAAGATATGAAAAGATAGGCGGGGAAATAGCAGACCTACAGTTCAAACCAACACTGCGCGTCAATACGCTAAAAATCACAGCAAAAGAACTTATTGAAAGGCTAGAAAAACTAGGCGTGACATTGGAACGTATCCCTTTTACCAAAAACGGTTATTCGATATTACAGTCAAAATTCTCACTTGGAGCCATAACTGAATGCCTGCTCGGCTACTATTATTTACAGGAAGCAGCAGCGCAGCTGCCTGTTGAAGTTTTAGACCCAAAACCAACAGATGTCGTGCTTGATGCATGCGCAGCGCCAGGTGGAAAAACAACACAGCTGGCAGCACAAATGAAAAACCAGGGAACAATAGTTGCATATGAACTTAAGCCACACAGAATTCCAAGCTTGCTAATGAATCTGGAGCGCTGCGGAATCAAAAACACGACTGTTTTTGAAGGAAATGCAGTCATGGCAGGCAGATTAGGCATACAATTTGACAAAATACTACTTGACGCACCCTGTGCAGGCAATTACATGACTGAACCA
>CAZNFZ010000077.1:0-8588 GCA_964572665.1 uncultured Methanosarcinales archaeon | reverse complement strand
TTCATATGAACTTAATCTTTCTCATTGCAAACATACACATACGCAACAGTAACCATCCATGTTTCCAACGGCTAATATTTGTAGTACCGTATGTGCGTTGTTTGTAGTGAATTGGAAGCTCCACCATTTTTAAACTTAATTTAGCAGCTCCAAAAAGCAAGTCAAAATCACCAAATGGATCAAAATCACCAAAGTAAGAACGGTTCGCTGCAATCTCGTCATAATTCCTTTTCGTCAACACTTTCGT
This sequence comes from uncultured Methanosarcinales archaeon, assembly GCA_964572665.1. Lineage (GTDB taxonomy): Archaea > Nanobdellota > Nanobdellia > Woesearchaeales > ARS49 > CABMGU01. The sequence goes on along the minus strand of CAZNFZ010000077.1, from coordinate 8,341 downwards.
ACCACATAAGGTATCCTTAAAACGTTGGTCAAGAAGAAATGTGAAAATAAGGCTGAACGCCTTGTTGGCAATGATGTTCAAAGACTGCATGGCTTCATCTTCCATCGGATAGACAAGACGAGAGCCATTGACAAACTCACCTTTGCCGGATACGATTAAATTATAAAATTTCTCCATTTCTTCTGGTTCAACCGTCAAGTCAGCATCAAGGATGAACAAAATATTGTTCTTCGCCATGGCAAAGCCATTTCTTACCGCATTCCCCTTACCAACTCCAGACTGCTTCGCATGACGAATAACGCGCGCCTTACCATACTTGTCCGTAACTCTTACAATCTCCTGCCAGGTGTTATCCTTGGAGTTGCCTTCGACAAAAATGATCTCAGTATGCTTGCCAAGCTGCGGAGTCCTTTTAACAGCAGCTTCAATGTTTCCTTCCTCATTCCGCGCGGGGATAATAATAGAACATGTTCTTTCTTCAGGAGGTATTTCCATCGGCACACGGGCAACGTAAAAGTGCATGAGGTCAAGCATGCTCAACAAAGGCAAGTTAGCAACGTATTTATTCATCACAGATGAAACTAACGGAACATAGATCGGGAACAAAATCTTCTTGCTATGCTGAATAACATCATAGCCACTTATCTCCAAGAAATTAATAACGTCTACCGGAGATACCCAATTCTCAATTTCTTCTTTACTCTTCAAACGCAAAGCTTCTACCAGCTTCAATAAAGGATTCCATATGAAACTATAATGACAGATTACAATTCGAGTATCTCGATGACAATTCTTCCTTAACATTTCAAACGCAGCCTGAATGTCCTTAAACGTGCCAATACAGTTCACCATTACAATATAGTCAAATTTCTCATCTGATTTGAACGACTCAGCACTTTGGTGATGAAACTCTAGATGGGAATAGTGTTCCTTTGCCAATTTGACATTATTAGCATCAGCATCAATACCAATGCCCCTCTTTGGCTTTAAAGTGGCAAGAATGTTACCAGAACCGCACCCAATCTCAAGCACAGAACTACCCTCGGGAATCAAGAACTTCAAATAACGAACTATCAAATCATAAAAATACTTATGCCGGCGCACGTTTTTACGAATCCGTTGATCTATGGCCTTCATATGCTTTCGTACCACTCTAGCGTTCGCTTTAATCCTTCTTCAAACGTTATCTGCGCCCTAAAACCAAAGAAGTTATGAGCACGAGAAACATCAAGGCAACGCCTCGGTTGGCCATTCGGCTTAGACGTGTCCCAAACAATTTTGCCATTAAAGTTCATGAGTTTCGTTAACAGGTCCACCAAATTTTTAATAGTGATTTCATGGCCGGCGCCCAAATTCACCGGCTCGCCACCATCATACTTTTCCATTGCGTCAACAATGCCTCGCGCAGCATCTCCAACATACAAAAACTCACGACTTGCGCCACCATCGCCCCACACTACAAGCTCCTTTGTGCCATTCTTCTTAGCATCATGTATCTTTTTTATAAGCGCAGGAATGACGTGTGAGCTCTGCGGATTAAAATTATCACCTGGACCATACAAGTTAACTGGCAACAAATATACGCCTGGAAAACCATACTGATGTCTGTAAGCCTGCAATTGCACCAGCAACATCTTTTTGGCCAAGCCATATGGGGCATTTGTTTCCTCAGGATAGCCAATCCATAAATTCTCCTCTCTAAAAGGAACAGGCGTGAATTTAGGATAAGCACAAATGGTGCCAACACATACAAACTTTTCAACACCAACTTGACGTGCAGCCTCGATCATGTTGATGCCCATCATGGCATTATCGTAGAAAAGAGAGCCAGGATTTTCCAGGTTATAACCGATGCCTCCAACACGTGCAGCCAGATGAATAACAATATCGCCCTTGTGCAGCAATTTTTTGCACACGTCAAAATTTCTCAAATCATGTTCCTTAGAACGAGGAATAATAAGATTTGTATAACCTCGACGATTGAGGTCAGTAACAACCTGTGAGCCGAGAAAACCAGCTCCGCCAGTCACCAAAATTCTAGTGTTCTTGTCCACGTTGCTCCTCCTTAAGATCAGCATCAACCATTATTTCAACCAACTGTTTAAAATCCACTTTCGGCTCCCAATTAAGTTTCTGTTTAGCTTTTGAATAATCGCCACGTAAAACATCAACCTCAGCAGGACGATAATACTTGGGATCAATTTTTACATAATCCTTCCAATTCAAGCCTACGCACGAAAATGCCTCCTCAACAAATTCTTTGACCGAGCGTGTCTCACCCGTTGCAATGACGTAATCATCTGCCTCATGATGCTGCAGCATCCGCCACATCGCTTCAACATACTCAGGAGCATAACCCCAGTCACGCTTCGCATCAAGATTGCCCAAGAACAAATGTTGCTGCTTGCCCAGTTTAATTCGGGCAACGGCCCGGGTTATTTTTTTCGTCACAAAAGTTTCACCTCTGCGAGGACTTTCATGATTGAACAGAATACCGCAGCATGCAAAGATATTGTACGCATCACGATAAGTCTTGGTAATATGGTGTGCGAATACTTTTGCGACAGCGTAAGGGCTACGAGGATTAAAAGGCGTATTCTCATTCTGAGGGGTCTGCAGCACCTTGCCAAACATCTCACTACTGGATGCCTGATAGAACTTAGTTTTCAATTTTTCATTCTTGATGGCCTCAAGCAAACGCAACGTGCCCAGAGCAACTGAATCAGCAGTATATTCAGGAATTTCAAAAGACACCTGCACATGACTCTGAGCGGCAAGATTGTAGACTTCATCAGGTTTTACTGTTCGCAAAATCTTTGAAATAACACTTGAATCAATAACGTCGCCATAAATCAATTTCAGCTGGGAATTCTCATGTGGGTCCTTGTACAAATGCTCTATCCGGCTTGTATTGAAAGAACTGCTGCGTCTGATTATACCATATATTTCATAACCCTTAGAAATAAGCAATTCAGCCAAATAAGAGCCATCCTGGCCGGTAATTCCTGTAATCAACGCTTTTTTCATTTTTCACCGTAACCAATAATAGATAGTCCAAATGAGCCAATCAATCTACGCGTCTTAATGTTCTTCGCTCCAACTGCCTCAAGATTCTCACGTAATTCTTTTTGCTTTATGAAATCCTGATCATCAAACGGCCACAATTTTTTCAAACGCAAAGCAGAAAGCATAAGATACGCCATGTGCAAGAGCGACAAAAACCCTGGAACAAATATTATAATCTTGCCACTGGGCTTAATTACTCTGAACATCTCCTTAACCACAATTTTACGATCAGTAAAATGTTCAATAACGCCCTGATTCCAGACCACATCCATGCAATTGTCGGCCAAAGGCATGGCAAGCAGATCTCCTTGAATTGATTCTGTAGGAGCAGTATTTTTCCTTTTGAAATTAAACTGAGCTGTCTTCAAGGCATTCGGAGAAATATCCAACAAATACACATTCGCACCCTGCTGTGCCAAGCGCGCACTCATAATGCCAGAACCGCATCCAGGCTCAAGAATATGTAAATCCTTTACTGGCTTTCCCAAAGCCTTCTTGAAAATACGCTCAAAATACTTGGAAAAATAACCTTCGTTAATCCATTCAATCACTTTCACAACAGGAGATTTTTTCTCGTAATAAGACTCCCATTTCTCCAAGAAAGCTTCATTTTTAGCAAGACTCATTTATAAACCCCAATGCAAAGGTGAACCAGTAACCTTTAAATTCTTTGCTATTCTTCGACGACATATGAAAACAGAACTTAATTTCCTTGAATTGCATTTTCTCGTGCAGGAGCTGCAGGATGTAGTGGGCGCGCGTGTTGACAAAATCTACGAGCCTGACAGTTTTTTGCTGCAAATCCATAAGTCTGGCGCAGGAAAGCTTTTTGTGCGTATAACAAATAACGTGATTTGGATTGCAAAGGAAAAGCCGGCTGCTCCTGAGAAATTCTCTGGGTTGTGCAGTGCAATGCGCCGTTTCTTAGAAGGAAAAAAGATTGCCAAAATAGAGCAATTAGGCAGCGAGCGTATCGTCCAGGTGACGTTTGAAACTCAGAAAGAAACTTTTTACCTTTTTATTGAGCTGTTCCAGAATGGAAACATTATTTTAACCGATGCTGCCAGAAAAATCTTGGGTGCGAAGGAGGAGCGCGCGTGGAAAGACCGTGAGATTAAGCGCGGGTTGAACTACATTCTCCCACCTGCCAAGAAAAACCTTTTCGAATTGAAGGCATCAGACATTTCTGGCGATGAAAAGTTGCTTGCCTCTCTGGGTTTCGGCAAAATGCTCGCGAGAGAAATCATTGCCCGTGGCAGCGACTTCAAAGCATACCAATCTTTCCTGAATGAAAAACTTAGTCCGCGTGCATATCTTGATGGCGAGCTCAGCCCAGTCAAGCTGGTGCAATACGCCGACGAAGGCCATCCTTTCAAAACATTCTCTGAATTGATTGATTCAAAGCTTCCGCACACTTTGCTGGCTCAAAAGGTATCTGGCGCTCAGAAGGCATTTGCTGCCAAGAAAGCTAAATTAGAAGATGTTATCGGCATGCAGTCAAAAAACATTGCCGCGATGGAAAAAGAGGCAATAGAAGTGCAGCGCAAGGGCGAATTAATTTACGAGCATTATCAGGAGCTGAAAGATATTCTTGAAGAATTAAATAAGGCAAAAGAAAAGTTCTCATTGCAGGAAATGAAGGCAAGGCTGAAAGGCCACGCGAAAATTAAAGATTTGAATCCGAAGACGAGCGATGTTGTAATAGACGTCTAGACCTGAGTTCTTAATCAAATTTTATGAAAGTTTGAGAAAAATAAGGTGGACAGCTTAGCTGATTTCCCTCTTAACGAAGTACACACAGCTACGGAGGCCGGTTTAACTGCTGGGTTCGAATGAGACCAGGTGGAACCCGACCCCTATGACCGTCCAATATTGACGACGAAGGGAGGGGTTTATAAACCTTTCTTAATTTCTGCTTGGCATGGCAAAAGTCTTGGTTACTGGTGGTGCAGGCTTCATAGGGAGCCATTTAGTTGAGGCATTGGTGAAGGGAAAGCACAGTGTAACAGTTCTTGATAATCTTTTTTCAGGCAAGCAGTCAAATCTTTCTGCAGTAAAGGACAAAATCACTTTTATCAAGGGAGATATTACTGACGCAGCTGTTCTCAAGAAGGCAGTGAGCGGCCAGGATTACGTTTTCCATTTGGCTGCTATTGCAAGCGTTCCATACTCAGTAGAGCATCCGCTTGAATCGCATGAAGTGAATGCAACCGGCACGCTCAAAGTTCTTTCGGCAGCAAAAGATGCAAAAGTAAAGCGCGTAATTTATTCAAGTAGTGCAGCAGTTTATGGTGACGAGCCCACACTGCCTAAGATAGAATCAAGTCAGTTAAAACCACAAACTCCATACGCATCACAAAAGCTCGCCGGCGAGCAGTACGCAATAATTTTCAACAAAATTTACGGAATGGAAACAGTTGCCTTGAGATATTTCAACGTGTATGGCCCAAGGCAAGACCCAACTTCGCCATATTCAGGCGTAATTACTAAATTTGTTACAGCGCTGAGAAACAAGCAGCAGCCAACAATTTTTGGCGACGGCATGCAGACAAGAGATTTTGTTTATGTTTCTGATGTAGTTCAGGCAAATTTGAAAGCGATGACATCGGTTCATGCAGCTGGCAAAATATTCAATATTGCGACAGGTGTGCAAGTCTCAATCAAGGAGATGCTTGCTCATTTGAACGAGGTCCTCAATACAAAGATTTCTCCTAAAATCGCTCCAAAGCAGAAGGGCGATATCATTCATAGTGTTGCCGACATTTCTGAAGCCAAGAAGGTCCTGCACTTTCACCCAGACGTGCCCTTTCATGAAGGCATAGAACAGACTGTCAAAGCATAAGCTATTTATACCCTTTTTCTGCAGTTGATGTTAATGAAAATTGCAGTAATCGGAACAGGATATGTGGGGCTTACAACGGGTGCGTGTCTCGCTGAGCTTGGCCACACAGTAACATGCAATGATATAGATGAATCAAAGATTGCTAAGCTTAAGAAAGGTATTTGCCCTATTTTCGAAGTAGGACTTCCAGAGCTGCTCACCAAACATTTGAAGTCAGGTAAATTGTCATTCTCAACTTCAATCCAGGAAACAATCAAGGATGCACAAGCAATTTTCATCTGCGTTGGAACTCCTCCAAAGAAGGATGGCTCTCCAGACTTGTCATTTATGGAGCAGGTCATCAAGGGCATTGGTGCAAACCTCAAGCATTATGCAGTTATTGTTGAAAAGAGCACTGTTCCAGTGCAAACTGCCCAGTGGATGAAATCTCTGCTGGCAAAATATTTGAAAATAGAGTTTGATGTTGCCGTTAACCCAGAATTTTTAAGGGAAGGAACATCAGTCCACGATTTCCTGCACCCTGACAGAATTGTTATTGGAACGGAAACAGAAAAAGCAGATAAAGTGATGTCGGAAATTTATGCACCAATTAAAGCGCCCATAATTCATACAAACCTGAATAGTGCAGAGCTCATTAAGCACGCCTCAAACAGCTTTTTGTCAATGAAAATCAGTTTTGCCAACATGGTTGCCCAGTTGTGCGAAAAAGCCGACGCAGACATCAAGACCGTAATGGATGGTGTTGGTATGGACAGGCGTATTGGGCGTGAGTTTCTTTATGCAGGCCTTGGTTATGGAGGATTCTGTTTTCCAAAAGACGTCGATGCCTTTATCTCAGTTTTAGAAAAGCACAAAGTGGACGCTTCATTACTGAAAGCAGTCGTAAGCATTAACGAATATCAGCGTAGTCATGTGCGTGACATGGCAAAGTCATTGCTTGGTTCATTGAAAGGCAAGACGATTGCCGTGCTAGGTCTCGCATTCAAGCCAAACACCGATGACGTGAGACTCTCGCCAGCTTGTTTGCTTATTGAGGAATTGCAAAAAGAAGGGGCAAAAATTCGCGCATGCGACCCGCAGGCAGTAGAGAACGCAAAAAAAATTCTCAAGAACGTTACTTATTGCAAAGATGCATATGAGGCCGCCGAAGGGGCCGACCTTATTATTCTCGCAACAGAGTGGAGCGATTACAAAACAATAGACTTGAAAAAACTGAAAGTGAAAAAGTTTATTGATGCAAGAAATATATTTGATCCTGCCGAAATGCGCAAGCTTGGATTTGACTATCGTTCTATTGGGAGGAAGTAATGCGCATAATCGTTACTGGTGGCGCAGGATTTATCGGCTCACACTTGTGCAAAGTACTGCTTGACCAGGGCCACGAAGTGGTCTGCGTTGACAATCTCTACACGGGCAGCAAAAAGAACATACAATCTTTTCTTAAAAATCCGAAATTCGAGTTCATACAACAGGACATTACTGAACCAATCGATGATACTGCTGATCAAATATACAATCTCGCTTGCCCTGCATCACCAGTTCATTACCAAAAAGATCCTGTCTACACGTTCAAGACCTCAGTGTTTGGCATGCATAACATACTGGAGCTCGCGCACGCGTGCAAAGCAAGAATACTGCAGGCGAGCACAAGTGAAGTGTACGGCGATCCATTGGAACATCCACAGAAAGAATCGTATTGGGGTCACGTTAACCCAATCGGCGTAAGAAGTTGTTATGATGAAGGTAAGCGTGCAGCTGAAACACTGTGCATGGACTTTCACAGGCAGTTCAATGTTGATATTCGTATTGCCCGTATCTTTAACACGTATGGTCCTAATATGGCGCCGGATGACGGCCGCGTTGTCAGCAACTTCATAATGCAGGCGCTCGCCAACAAACCAATCACAGTGTACGGTACTGGCTCTCAAACAAGGAGTTTTTGTTTTGTTTCTGACCTTGTTGATGGTCTTATAAAACTGATGAACTCAAGCGTTATGGGTCCGGTAAATCTAGGCAATCCTGATGAATTTACTATTAAGGAGCTTGCAGAACAAGTCATTTCACTTACCAAAAGCAAATCAAAAATTGTTTACAAACCATTGCCTCAGGATGATCCTAGGCAGCGCAAGCCGGATATAACTTTAGCTAAGTCAAATCTCAAGTGGTTGCCTTCAATAAAGTTGACCGAAGGCCTTAATAAGACAATTGAATATTTTAAAACTGTATGAAAATAATAAAAAGAGAGTTAGGTCATCTTGTCTCCTTCCTAAAAAAATGGACAGATCTTGACGTCATGTACTATGTCCGTGGTGGCGCCGTTCTGTTCTCAACTCAATTTCTGTTGGTCTTGAGTTATTTCCTGCTCTCTGTTGGCTTTGCCAACTTGACAAGCAAGGAGTTCTATGGTCAGTTTCAGTTTGTAATAGCAGTTAT
>CAZNFZ010000076.1:0-2075 GCA_964572665.1 uncultured Methanosarcinales archaeon | reverse complement strand
CTGAGAAAAGCAGACCCATACGCACAAGACATCAATTTCCTTATTACTCCAGAAGCAGCAGACATGCCATTCCCAATCATAGTGTCAGAATTAGAAAAGATTGCGTACAATGAAAGCGCAGACTCATTTGCGCGCGGAGATGCATTACTTGCCATAGGAAGACTTACCAATAATGATACGCTTATCTGCCAAAGCCTTGAGTATTACGACCAAATAAATAGCACCAATCACGAAGAAATGGCGCTCGTGTACGAAACCGGCGCCTCACTCGGCTGCGGAAGAAACAGGGCAGCATTCCTAAAAGAAGCAGCAAATGAATGGAAGAAAACTGGCAACACTTACCGTGCACAACTGCTTTTAGATTTGTCTCAGGGAAAAAGACCACGGCTTAAGTTTGACCAACATGCCATCACAGCAAATGATACTGTAATAACCGGTTACCTCTCAGCAATCATTCCAAACGTCACTGGAAATTACACTGCAGTAATAATTGGAGGATCATTACTTACGCTAACTGCAAACAGCACACTTATTTCACAAGACGACAGAGTATACCGCGACTGGCTTAGCGGGCAGATAGCAAACCCATACGGCCCAGATTTGCTTGCTACATTCTCAGAACGGCTCAGCTACAACCAAAGCGAGCTTCGCCCAGATATCGGATGGCACGAAGGCGGAAGAATACAGGAACTGGAAAAAGTAAATCTAACTCATGAAGTCGCTGTTGGCACACTTGTCGCGAGAAATGGCAACCGATGGTTCGCTGTTGATGGCAACGGCACGTTCAGATTTGAAGTTCCTATAGATAAAATATCATACCCCACCACCCGATTCCTCAGAAGAGACCTTGCAGTTGTTATTGACACGCACGGCATAAACATGCTGGTAGAGCAGGCCATCAGAAACAATGTAACGGCAGTAATTGGCTGCTGCGACCATCCAGGTAAAATTTATGCAATAGAATACCTCAGCAAGCACAATATTACTTCAATATGCTACCCTGACAAATACTTATATCTTGCACTTGGCCACAATGTCAGTGCTCTAGGCAGCCCTCCACAAGTTGTTACTGAAAACAAAGCAATACTGGGCAACAGGCCAATGAAAATAACACTTAAAGACAAAATAGTTGTTGCGAATTCAACAGACACGGCATACGCGCTTTGGTACTACCAAACACCTGCTTCATACTTTGATGCTTTGACAAAAGCAATTCCACTTGATGTTACTTACATTGGCATGGACAACTTCGGGCAAATGAACATGATAACAGACAAAGCGCGCGCAATCAATGCAAATATCATTGCAACACGAGTTTTCAACAAGCAAGACTATGATGTGATAAAAAGCTGGCTGGATGAGGATAATGAACGAAGAGTTATCCTTTTCCACAGTGCTCCATATCCATACGGACAAAAAATATTCAGAGAATACCCAACACGCTCATCATTTGACGACCCGAATCCGGTATTTGCATGAAACGCAATTATCCGTTGTTCATAATTCTCGCCGTTGCTTTAGTCATTCGCCTTATCTTTGCTTTTTCCTGGCACGAAATTTTGTGGGACTCAGGAGTTTACATCGGCATGGGCAAATATTTGTTTTCAGCAGGAAACAACGGCCTCTGGGAACACATAAGACCTCCACTTGTGCCGTTTGTTCTCGGACTTTTCTGGAAAATTGGACTCGATCCAGTACTCTTTGGCAGATTATTTGAGATTATACTAATGCTGGGCACGGTCTGGCTGACTTATCAGCTCTCTAGACACTGGTGGGATGAAAAAGTCGCAATTATCTCAGCACTTATCATAGCTGTCAGTCCCATTTTCTATTATCTCAGCTTTCATCAATACACTGAAATTCCGCACGCGTTCTTCGCCCTGCTGGCACTTTGGCTATTCATCAAAGAAAAATATTACTGGGCAGGATTTTCAGTTGGATTAGCGTACGTTTCAAAATTTACTGCCGGCATATTCATTGTAGTGCTGATAGCAGCACTTGTCTTCTCAAAAAAAGGCAAAAAAATTGTTCCCACACTTGCTGGTTTTATGACTATCATCATTCCTTATGCATTG
>CAZNFZ010000075.1:0-2453 GCA_964572665.1 uncultured Methanosarcinales archaeon | reverse complement strand
AAGGAGCATAAAGGCGTTGACATATTGCTCGTGCACGACTGGATAAAGCCTTTCAAAGCTATTGATGTGCAGGAAGAGAGCGACGTTCCCCAATCATTCAGGCAAAGTTCAGCGGTAACCCCAACATATACGCTGGTCGAGAAATATCAGCCTGATTTTGTTTTTATGGGGCACATGCACAAGTCGCGTGTCACGGGCAGAATAAAAAAAACAGCTGTGCACGCTTTGCGTGAATTCCGTGGTGATGGCGAGAAATATTCTTTCAAAGTTGTTGAATGTGAAGCTCAGAAAGGCGCCGCGCTTACTACTTCATCCAATATTACAACGTCGTGACATACTACAACTTTCCCTGTTACTTCTTCAATTCCATGGATTGTTTTTTCTCTGCTGGCCATGTATCGTTCATATCCCGCTTCATCTCGAACAATTACGTAATTAACCCATCTTCCGCGTATGCCGCCAATTTTCGTGCTTTCAAGCGCTTGATGGATGCGCCTCAAGAGAGGCGTCAAGGGAACGTTGTATTTCTCTCCCACTTTATAGGAATACTCAGTCATACGGATAGTGGGATCCATTGAGTCAAAGATTATCGCATTCATTATCAGGATATCAACATCCGACATCTTTTCCTTTAGTTCCTGCGCGACATTAAGTTCCGGGTCTATGATTGCCCAATATCTGCGGGGCAATTTGTAATCAGATGGTTTGGGCAGAGCGTCCATGCCGCCCGAGTTATAGATAAACTTGTAATCTGACGCTCCACGCGCCAGGCTTCCTGACAAGATTATCTTCACATTGGTGCCTCTAACTGCTTTACGCGTTCCAGGGTCGTAAAGGTTGCGCAGTTCTGTGCGAAAAATGTTCTGGATACGTTTTTTCTCAAACCAAGACACTTTTTTGCCGATCTTCCAGGGAACTTTCTCAACTGCGAGAATGTATTCTTCAACGCTTATGATAAGTATTATCAGTTGCATGGCGTCGTCAAGCGTGTTACGGTTTTTAGATTGGAGAAAATAAACGGCCTGCACGACGATGTCATCTGCCAGCAGCCCAAATTCATGTTCTTTTTCTTTGTCAAGAACTTTGTGTTCTTCACTCATGAAAGGAATCGCTTCTTTTTGGAGAAACTCGGCGGCTCTTTCCATTTTGGTTTCGTGCGGGACGCTGTAATTGTCAAGAAGCCGGCGTATTTGCTTTACGCGTACAATAAAATCCTGTATTTGGGTGATGTATGCCATATGACAAAGAAAGGATGGTTTTATTTAACTTATCGCAAGACCGCTATTTTACACTTTACTTGTTCCATTCTTCGTGCAATTGCCAGTAATCTTTCTTTTGGCGCTTTTGATTTTTTTGCCTCGTGATATAGTTTCAGCAGTTTGTTCAAGTCTTGTTTGAGCGTGCCTGTTCTCTCTAATTTTGATGCAAACTTGCTTTTAATTTTATTCTCAAGCTCTTCTATGCGTGTTTTGCGCGCTTCTTGTGAATTCAAATATTTGCCAAGTTTGTGTTCCAGCTTTACAATCTTATGTGTTAGTTCTCCGTGAACTGAATCTTCTCCTTTTTGATTGCCAAGTATTTGTTTTTCGCGGTGGATTGCTTCAGTAATATGCCCTTCAAGCTCTTCGATATGAGAATGCAAGTCTTTTGTGCTAATTTTCTTGAGCTGCTTGATAGAAAGTTCCACTTTTTTGCGCGCTAGTTCACGTCCGTCTACTCGATGCATTGCGCGAGCAAGATAGTATAGGTACATCGCGCTTTTTGTCCGGTCAATTAATTGGTCGCCGGTATCTAACGGCAGGCTCATATACCGAAAGTTCTCCGTCGTGGCATTGGAGGCAGGGGCATTCCTGGTGGAACACCTGGTGGCATTGGTCCGCTTGGCATCTGTCTCGGAGGAGCCATCATTGGCGGTCTTGGTGCTTCCATGCCCATCATTGGTGGCATAGGTGGCATTTCTTCCCGCATCGATGGTGCTTCCATGCGCGGCATTTCTTCTTTTGCTTCCTTGACTTCCTTTACCATGTCTGCCAGCGCTAAAATGCCTGACGCGATTTCAGAATTTTGTTCGAGAATCTTGTTCATCTTTTCTAATAATGGCTTCATTTTTTCTGTGAAGCTTAATCCGCCTTCTTCCATTCTCATTTCGTGGGTGGCGTCTTCAAAGATTGTAAGAAGTTTGTCCAGTTTTGTGTTGAGCTCAAGCAAACTAACCTGCATTTTTTTGCTTGGCGCAATCTCAAATTCTTTTAGTTTTAAGAGTTCTTCTTTCAAATCTTCTATTTCCTTGTGCGGAAGAAGTTCGTATTCGTCTTCTTGAGGAGTTTCATCATCTGCCATTATAATCACCTTTTTTTGTTTAACAAAAAAAGACCAGTCGAACTTCGTTCGACTATGCCTTTTTTAACGTATATATTGAAAAATGAGCTAAGTTGGTATATAAACATTTCTAC
>CAZNFZ010000074.1:0-1599 GCA_964572665.1 uncultured Methanosarcinales archaeon | reverse complement strand
GACGTGCCGAAAATCAAGGCAAAACTCATTGTTGAAGGCAGCAATATTCCAATGTCTGTTGAGTGCGAGCATGCGCTTGCCAAGAAAGGCGTTATAATCGTGCCTGATTTTGTCGCAAATGCAGGCGGGGTTATCTCGAGTTATGTTGAATATATTGGTGGCACTGAAGAAAAGATGTTCAAGTTGGTTAAAGAGAAGATTGCAAAAAACACAGAGCTGGTTCTTAACCGTGCAGCGGAAGAAAAAGTTATTCCGCGTGTTGCAGCTGAAAAGATTGCGAAAGAGCGCGTATTAGCGAAGTGCAAAACCTGCCGTTAGATGCCGCATGTCTTTGATCCGCGTTTCATCAAATATTTCTGATGGTAATCTTCTGCTTTGTAGAAAGTATTTGCCTTGACAATTTCTGTCGCAATTTTATCTTTGAATTTCTTCTGCGCTTCCTTTAATGATTTCTCTGCAGTTTTCTTTTGCGTTTCAGAATAATAAAATATGGCTGACCGGTATTGCGTGCCTTTATCTGGTCCTTGCTTGTTTTTCTGTGTTGGGTCGTGAATATTCCAGAAAACCTCAAGTATTTTTTCGTAAGGAACAATTTTTGGGTCAAATTCTACTTGTACGACTTCAGCGTGCCCAGTTTCATCAGTGCAAACATCTTCGTATGTCGGATTCTTCATTGAGCCGCCCATGTAGCCAACTTCTGTTTTCAGGACTCCTTTTATTTCGCGGAATGCTTCCTCGACATGCCAGAAACAACCCGCGCCGAATGTCGCTTTTTCTGTCATCTTATTCCTGTGTCGATTGAAATGTCAAGCGTTATAGTTTCGCCTTCTTTCACAGTTATTTGTGCCGGCGTTTCAGCGCTGTGGTCAATGCCTGCCCGGTTAATGTCAACTGTGTACATGCCTGGTTTCAAAGGCGTTTTGTAATATCCTTTTTCATCAATGTCGACCTGTTGTACAACTTTGTTGTTTTGTAGTACCACAATTTTTCGTGCTGCGTATGCTTCAGGTGGAACAGGGCACGGAACTCCTGGTCTTTCGACCGGGCAAATAGGTCCAATGTTTACTCGTCCTTCAAGATATCCTGGTGCGACAGATTTCTCTGTAACGCAACTGATTAGCATTATGCAGAAAATTATCAAAAGCAAAGGTTTCTTCATATTTTGTTCTGAGGCGCGCAAATATATAAATATGAATGAATTTTTAATCATTATATGAAACTTGACGCAACAGTAAAAGAAGTGGTGCAGGAAACGCCTAAAGTGCGTTTAATTAGGCTTTCCTTGCCAGATAAAATGCCATTTCGTGCTGGTCAGTGGGTTGGCGTGTATTGTGATGATTTTATGGGTGCTAATAACAAGCCGTTGAGGCGCGCATTTTCGATTGCTTCGTGTCCAAATGAAGGTTACATAGAGTTGTGCATTGCCCGTGGTCAGGGACTGAGCGCTCATTTGCAGGACTTGAAGCCAGGAAGTGTTGTGCATATTGACGGCCCTTTTGGAATGTTCTGGCTGCGTCCATCTGAAAAATACTTGTTTATTGCTGGCGGCACTGGTATCGCGCCTTTCAGGCCGATGATTCATCAGGCATTGAATGAAGG
>CAZNFZ010000073.1:0-13576 GCA_964572665.1 uncultured Methanosarcinales archaeon | reverse complement strand
GGTTGATTTACGGCAGTATCGGAGTGTTAGGACAATCCGAATTGTTGATGGAGGCAATAAAATTCATCATTTTCACGATCATATTGGTCGTGCTGTTTTCTTCCCCACAATTCTTTACCGAGCGTTTCACCGATTTTTCTTGGGAGACGCTGCTTTTGCCGTTTGGTGTTATTTTGTTTGCGTACATCGGCACTGCCGCCATTCCTGAAGTGCGTGAGCAAATGAAGGTGTGCAGGTTGTTGACGCGCCGCGCCATTATGTTTGGCTCAATCATTCCAATTATTTTTTATTTGTTGTTCGCTGCGGCTGTTATTGGAGTTACTGGAATTGGAACGACAGAAGTGGCGACTATTGGTGTGGGAATGTTGCTTGGTGGTTTTGCTTTTATTTTGCTTCACGTGTTCGCTATTCTGGCTATGGCAACTTCATTTATCGCTCTTGGGTACGCCTTGAAAGAAATGTATTGGATTGATTTCAAGCTGCCGCACGGTGAGTCGTGGGCACTAGCAATGTTTATTCCATTTGCTTTATTTGTGGCCGGTATTCAGTCTTTCGTGAAGACTTTGGAAATAGCTGGCACTTTTGCGGGTGGAATTGCAGGCATCACTGTTGCAGTTATGCACGCAAAAGCTAGAAAACGTTCTGAAAGAAAGCCAGAGTTCGCCATAAAAATGAATTGGTTTGGATATGGAGTTCTTATCGCAGTATTTGTAATTGGTATGTTGTACGAATTACTTTCTTTTTTTGTTTGAGCGTATGCTCCAAACTATCAGAATTAGTGCTAATACTGCTACAAGCAGTGCGATAAATGGCTGTATGCGCGTAGGAACCAGGTGCGCTTCAACTCTCAATGGCACAGTGTTGCTTGATACAAATCCGCCTTTGCCATCTGAGGCTCCAAACTTCACGCGTTCTTCTCCTGTCCATCTCGGGTCTGGTGTCATGAACGCTGTATTGCCTGAAATGTCAATTGCGATTTTACTCGTTTTTGACACGCTGAAAGTTAACGTATCCTTATCGGGATCTTTAAAGTAATTGCTTAAATCGAGTGTGTGTACGGTGTCTTGCTGCCAGACTTGTGGCGGTATGCCATGTGCTACGGTGTTGCTTGAAGACGTGAGTGATATTGCAACGATGACAAGTAGTGCTACTCCTACGAAGCCCCAAACTATTTTGCTTCCTACTGAAACTGGTTTTTGTGGAACGCGTGCGTATAAGCTGTATGTTCCGCTTTTGTCAACGTCTGCAGTGATGTGAATGACTTTTTTGTCTTCGCCTGATTTCTTGAATGAAATTGTACTCCAAGTTTGGTTTGAATAGCGTGCGAGCCTTACTTCATCAAGGCTTATTTGTTTTCGTGCAAGCCATTTTTTTGAAATTGTGAAAGTTGCTTTTATCGATGCAGCATCGTCAGGTACATTAGTCTTGATTTGTATTGTCTGGTATACTGCCGCGCTTGGCGCAACTCGTGCGTGTGTTTTTCTGACAAGCAGCTTGAGGTTCTTTATTGCTTTTTCAGATGTTATGCTCAATAATGATACTCCGCATTTCCATACGTTCACGTGCATTGTTTGTTTTTGGCGTACGTTCTTCCAGCATGCTCTTATAACGCGCATGCGTGAAAGTTTCTTCGCTGCTAAGATGACTGCAAGTATAACAAGGCCGATGAAAACGTATAGTCCGTTTGGTGAAATTAATGCCCATAAAACTGCAAGTAATATGACGACAACAATTCCCAGGACTAGCATGCCTATTTTTGCTTTTGGAACGTTTTTCTTGCCGATAACAAGGTCTTTCTTGGCGACTAGGTGGTAATCTTTCTTTATTTCTTTTTCTGCTTTGCGCTGCATATTTTTCTTGATTTGTTCAAGTTCTGCGCGTTTGCGTTCTGATTCTTTGCGTTGCAGCTCAAGTTTCTTTCTGAGTTGTTCTGCACGTTTTTGCTCGCGTGCTTTTCTTTTTGCTTCGCGCTGTTCTTTTCTTTTTCGCATTTTTTCTTTGAATGCCGGACTTCTGAGATATCTTACAAAGTAGTAAATTGCTGCAATTATTGCAATTATAACAACAATAATTGCGATAAAGAGTGCTGGATTACGCTCAAAGAGTGTTTCTGGCTTTAATGCAAGAGTGATATCTTTGCTGTATCTGATGCCGGTCTGGTCAACGGTTGCTACAATGCTTGCAACATAATTTCCCTTTGTAACTTCATTTGTAGGAACTAACCTTAGTGCGAGTGTTTTTGTCTGTCCAGGGCTTAGTGAAACTATTGCTGGTGAAATGCTTGCCCAGTCAGCACCTTCAACTGACATCGTGTATTGTGTAACGCGATCTCCGGTATTTTCGATGTTTATGTCTGCAGTGCTGTCAATGTAGCTGGTTCTGATTCTGGTAACGCCTTCTGCTATGATTGGAATGTCTGTTGACTTGATAATGAGTTCAAGTGCAATGTCTTTGCTCTGGCTGGACTTGTCTGTGTTGATTGAAACAGTTAATGGGAAAGTTCCTGACTGTGTGCAGTCGTCTGGTGTGACTGAAAAAATGATATCTTTGCGTTCATTTCCCTGCAATACAACTGTTTTCTCGCTCAAATGCACATTTGGATGTCCGCTTGCCTGCAGGTTGTAAATTTCAGTGAAGTTAAGCGGATTGTGCAGGCCGAGTGTGTATGCTGCTGTTTCGCATGGTGCGATTACTGCACTTGTCTGTGAAAGTGTGAGGTTGAGGTTGTCTGGAATTGCAATTACTACGTCTTGCGTGAGCTGTTTTTCTATTTCGCCATCGCTAAAGAATAAATCGGTTGAGTACGTACCCGGCCTTACATCGCAAGGTACATTGTAAAAAGTGTTGATTATTATACTCTGCTTCGGATTAAGGGTGAAGCTGAGTGCTGAGAAAGTAACGTAATCGCTGGCGTCTCCTCCAACGCTTAAGCTGTAGGTTGATTGTACATCTCTAGTGTTTTGTATGGTGACGTTTCGTACTGTGTTGCCGCATGGCACTGCGTTTACTGTTGTATCACCAAATGCGGCAAAATCCTGGGCGCTAACGCTTACTAGAAATAAAGAAGCAATTAGTAAAAAAATAATTGTGCGCTGCATTGATCCCCCAAAACGAATGAATCCTTAGTAGTATGTTTCGGCTTGTTCCTTGCCGCGCAAGTGTCCGATGCCGATTATGATGCCAAGGACAACGAGCAGGACCACGAGGACAATGAGGATTACCTCAAATACATTCTTGGCGCCTGACTGCTTGCCTACAACGGTTGTTGTCAAGGTTAATTCTTGTCTGTTTTCACCTGAGCTGACTGTTGCGACGAGTGAGTGTGCACCTGAAGGTGTGTCTTCACCGACTTGTACGTTTACAAAGACGGTTTGTGTCTGGCCTGCTGGTACTACAAGCATGCTGGTTGGCGTGATTGTTACATCCGCCCAGTCCGTGCTTGGCATTGTTACAGTGAATGTTTTGCTGGTCTTGCCTGCATTTGTTACTGTAATTGGGAATATTGCAGTTTGGCCGCTTGCAACGTTTTGCATCTGGTTGCCCAGTGTTATGCTTGATTGCGGTTGGCTGTTTTCTGAGCAAGTGTTGTCTTCGAGCACAGTGATGGTGCGTTTTTCGCTTATCTTTCTGTGTCTTTGTGAGAATTCAACGTCAATTGTAACGTCGTAATTTCCTGCTTTAGCACATTTTGGAACTCTGAGGAAGATTTCTTCTGTTTCTTCTTCCTCATCGTTGTTATCGACATTGTCTATGTATGAAGAGCCTGAAACGCCCAATCCTGGGATGTTTACTGTGACTTTGACGTCGTTCTGGTCTTTTTCACCCTTGTTTTCAACGCGTACAGTTGTGAGCAATGCGCTGCCTGCTCTGACTGCGTTGCTTGGGCTGAAGATGACATCGTCAACTTTCAAAGCATTGCGTGGAACGTCAATTTGCAAATTGTAGACTGCTGATAATTCGTCTGCAAATCTATCTGAGATTATGACTCGCAGCTTGTAGCTGTCTTTGTCAACTTCGTCTGGAATTGTGATGTGGAGTTTTTTGACATAAGTTACATTTGAGCTGGCGTCAAAGACTGGAGTTCTGTCTTCGATGTCCTGTACGTCGCTAAATTCGTATCCTGAAATGAATATGCGTACTTCTGCGTTTTTAATGTCAAATGTTGGTGTAAATCGGACTCTTACTTCGTATTCTTGTCCGCGTTCTAATGATAATGTGTTTATTGAGTTTTCTGCAAGGAGTGTGTCATCAACTTTGACTTCTTCCAAAACTACTGGAAGTGCTGCTGTTGAACCTATAATTGCTAAGAATAATGCCAATGCAACGAGTATTTGTATTGCCTTCATTTTGATAACCCCCTATGTTCTTCAGGACACCGTCCTGCTATTAATGTTTTTCTATTCTAGAGTAGTTTTACTCTGTTACTACCTTTCAGTAAAGACTGATATATAAATGTTTCTGTTATTACACTATGAGTTCAACATCGCGGTGCTTGACACGGTGCAATGAGCCGCTGTCAATCGTTATGCGTGCATAGTACAGCCCTGGTTGGGCGTCCTGTGGAAGCTCGATATAAACAGTTTTGCTGACGCGTTTTCCTACATTTAAGTCCATTGGACCAATGCTAGCACGGACGTTTAAGTCCTGTATTGCAACAGCTGCTTTCAGGTCTTCGAGCTTCTTGTCACCATTGTTTTTGAATGAGATTGTAACTGGAACAACGTCTCCTGCCATTGCATCGTATGCGTTTGGTATGATTATTGAGCCGATGTGTACGCTTATGCCGTCGCTTTCATCGTCGTTGATGAAAGGCGTTGGGCTTCCTAGTGTAACGACATGTAAAAGGAAACTTTCTGGAACTCCATTGCAGGTTACAACAACTTGTTCTGTTCCTGTAAATGATGGGTCCAATCTGAAGATCCTGATGTCGTCTGCAAGGAAGAATAAATCGTAATGTGTTGATGTGCTAGTTATTGCGAAAAATAATTCAGTATCATCTGGGTCTGAGCATTTTGAAAAGACATTTGCTTGTATAATTGTGCCTGATGGGCTGCCTTGTGAGATTGTAACGTCGCTCAAGTCTTGCCATACTGCGTCGTGTTCTGATGGGAATCCTGGGCCTGGTCCTGGTGCTGGTCCGCCTGGCAGATCTCCACCTGGGAATCCTACTGTACTGCCACCGTCAAAACTGCCGCCAGTGCTAGAATCGAATGTGCCGTCTGATGTACCGGTTGAACTTCCTGTGCTTGAACCACCTGAGAATGCGCTTGAATCAGTTCCACCGTATGAACCGCCTGAGAATGCACTTGAATCAGTTCCACCGTATGAACCGCCTGAGAATGCACTTGAATCAGTTCCGCTGAATGAACCGCCTGAAAATGAGCTTGAATCAGTTCCGCTGAATGAACCGCCAGAGAATGCGCTGCCGTCAAATCCGCCAAAACTTCCACCTTCAATGGCAAAAATAAGTGGTGCTGCTATCATCGTTGCTATCAAAATCAGAGAAACGAATGGAAATGTTTTGGTTGGTTTCATTTGTGTGCTCCCTTTTTATTAATGAAAATAAAAAAATTAATTATCGACAAACGTGTCGATATCATTCAAGTCTTTAGATTTCTTTGCTTTTGCACGTGCAGCTTCGTCTGCTTTTGCTTTTGCTTCTGCAACAGCTTTTACTTCAGCTGCAGCTTTTGCTTCAGCTTCTGCATTTAATTCTGCTTCAAGTGCTTTTGCAGTTTCAATGCCCGCTTTTGCTTTTGAAGCTTCACCATCTACTTTTGCAGGTGCAGCGCTTGACTTGTCGTCTTTGATGGTTGGCTCGCGCGTTTCCATCTTGTAGACAACTGCTACTCTGAGTATTTTGCCTTTTGCGAGGCCGTCATTGTAGCGTTTTTCTGAGATGCTGTCGACTGAATTTGACAATTCTTTGCCGCCGCTTGCATTTTTCAAAAAGTACTGTGATAATGCTTCTGGATTTTCTGCCCAAATAACACTGTCGTACAATTCGCGCTGGATTCCCGGCTTGTCGATTTTTGTTTCTCGCCTGTAACCCCAGGTGTCCTTGGTGACACGTTTTGCAAATGCTTTGTTTGCATCAAAGCCGAGCTTTGCTGCGTGGTCTGCAAGCTTGCCGTCAAGTGCCATATGGTCGCCTTCAGTAACGCCGAAAATTCTGACGCTTGATGCTGAATTGCCAGGCTGTTCCTGGTAAATAACAACTGCATAGCCTTTGAGCTGGTCTGAGCTGTACAAATCATTAATTGTTTTCTTACCGTCTACGTTTATTGCGCTTGCTTCTGTTTGCAATGCTTTGCTGATTGCATCTTCTCCTTTGAGTGTTTTTGCAAGCTCTTCTGCGCGCTTAACAGTTGTTTCTATGGTAGAAATTTCATTCGGGTTTACAACGCCGTCTTTATTGACGTTTGTTAATTGTGCTTTCAAGTACAACACTTTCTCGTGGTTGCCTTTTGAAGAATAAACTTCTGCTTCTGTTTGAACTTGTTTGACTGCGGCAACTTTGTCTTCAAGTTTAGAATCTTTTACTGCTATACTGTTGCATCCGATGGCGCTTGCTGCATATAATACGCCTGTTGCAATTGCTCCGTATATTCCCTTCATTGTATTCCCCCCGATAATGAGCGTTAAACGCTTTATACCTACTGCTGAGTAGCACTAATATTTAAACTTTGCCTAAAAATCAATCTTGAACCAAAGGGCTCCAGTGAGCCCGTTTTTCTTGTCGGTTTTATCGAAGTTCTGTCCTGGGTCGTCGATAGATTGGGTGCTGCCATTGTAACCAGCACCTGCACCAAAACTAAGATTCTTATTGAACGAATACACAGCCTGCACTCCGCCACCAGTTGTTCCGGTCTGCGTTTCGCGCAGTGAAATGCCGCTTTCGGTATCAGTCTGCTTGAACATAAAGTATGGCGTTACCGTTAAAATTTCCCCAGTGCCATCTTCTTTGCGTGAGTTCCACGTGAATGATGGCCCGAACTTCAAAGCATATGTCTGGTCTGTTTCAAGTTTGCCAAATTTGTTTTCATTCCAGGAAAAGTCGACAAGTGCATCAATGCTGAAATTAGCATCTCTTTCATCCTGTCTCTTGTCAAATTCAGACGAGGTGGCTGACTTTTTTCCATCACGTTTCAATGCTACTCTACCTTCAACACCTGCGTAAGTTGTATCAAAATCTCCGTCGATTTCATAGCCGCTGTTGAGCTTAGCATCGAATTTTCCTGTTCCTTTGTAGATTTTTCCTAGGAATTTGTAACCGTGTTCTACACTTGCGATTCCGAATTCTCCGCCGTAGATGAAACGTTGCGCCTCCATGTCAATGGCGTCGTTAAATTTGCTGTTTTCATTGCCGAGCACTAATCTAAAGAAAGACTCAAATTCTTTGCTGCTTTCCAAATACATGCCAAGCCCTGCCATTTCGCGAACCGAATTTACTTCAAGTTTGCTGCCGTCGATGTTGTCGTATTTTTCAAAAACGTCCTGAATGCCGATGAATGGCCTGAGCCTGCCTGTTCTGAGTTCAAAGTATGCATTGCCTGATATTCTATCAACAAGCGGCTCTGTTTCTGCTTTTACCTGAAGTGAGCCTCTTAACATATTATCAAGTTTATTTGAAACTGTTTTATCATCATCAGTCAAACTGACTGTTTTCTCTTGCTTAACGACTGCTGGCTTATCGTCTTCGTTGAATCTGTCTTGAGCGTATGCATTTGATGCTAAGAGAGAGCCCAAAAGGGTTGCTCCTGTAAGAATAGTTTTCTTGAAAATGTTCATCTTAACCCCCGATATACATTGTCTTTATATCGTCGTAGCGCTGGAGATATTTAAAACTTTCTATTCTGTTGCTACTGAAGAATAGCAACTTACGAAGCTTATTTCTATGCACAAACTTTTTAAGCAGTGCTCTGGTTGTGCACGTCATGGAAGAACAAAGTGGTGCAAGGGGAAAATTTCATAAAATACTCTCCTTTTCCAAAAAGCACGCAGTTCTTTTGACACTATTACTAGTGCTTGTTTTGCAATGGGTGCCAAATCCGCACGGCAATTACCCATGGGGCGGTATGTGGATAAGGATGCAGACTTCCAATTTTCCGATTGCTGATTCTGCTGCAGCGTCAAGTGTTGATAATTATCTGAGGCAGCAGGCGTCTGTAATTGCAAACCAGCAGTATCCCAACTTGCCTGATGCAAACAAGCAAAAGGTCGTTAATGATTTAATGAAAAAAATCAAGGGCGAGAATGCGGACAAGCTGGCTGAAGAGCAGAAAAAGCTTGCGCAGCAGATTCGCAGTCACTACATGTATGATTCTGATGGCAGAGAGTATCTATATATGCCTGACATTGATCCATATTTCTATTTGCGATATGCCCGCAACATTGTGGAAAAAGGCCACTCCTATGATATTCTGAAGGATGGCGTTCCATGGGACAACCATATGATTGCGCCGGTTGGAACAACTGCTGACAAGAACTGGCATCCGCATGTATTTGTAATGTTGTATAAGGTTGCAAAAATTTTTGACAATAAAATAACATTAATGCAGGCAGCCAATTACTTCCCTGTTGTCCTTATTTTCTTGTCGCTTATATTTGTCTTTTTTATTACGCAAAAAGTTTCCGGCAACGTCGGCGGGTTTTTTGCGGTTACTATGCTTGCCGTTCTGCCTGCAGTCATGGGTAGAACTCCTTGGGGCCATGCAGATACTGATGCGTATAACGTGTTTTTCCCTGTGATAGCAGTGTATTTGGTCATGCTCGCACTGAGTGCGAGCTCATCAAAGAAGCAGGCATTTTTTGGCGTTTTAACTGGGCTTACGATTGCAGTGTATTCAAATTTCTGGAGCGGCTGGTGGTATTTGTTTGATTTCGTCATTGGCGCTTTTGCAGTTACAATAATTTTTGAAGTTTTGACGCATCTAAAGGAGCTGAAAGAAGGTCTGGCATCGCTCTGGCATCATTCGCGTATTAAGAAATTCATTCTTATTGGTGCGGCTTTCTTTGTTTCTTCAATAATATTTGGTGCATTACTGATTGGTTTCAGTAATTTTATTGAGGGCGCATTTAGAGGAGCTCTCAGCTTCACACTCATTAAATCTGCAGCGCTTCCAAACCTGTGGCCGAACGTGTACACGACAGTTGCAGAGTTGAATCCTGCCAGCATGAGTCAGGTTATTGCTTCTGTTGGCGGCACACTGATGTTTTTCATTGCAGTGCTGGGCATTATTCTGTTATTTTTCAAGCGCAATGAACACAATAAGCTTGACGTGACATTTAGTGCATTGTTGATATTGTGGTTTATTGGCACAACATATGCCTCTCTCAAGGGAATGCGTTTTACAATTTTGATGGGTCCTGCATTCGCAGTTGCGTTTGGAATTGCTGCAGGTCTGCTCACCCAGCGCTTGTCTTCTTTTGGCGAGAAAAATTTGCATATTAGCAAGACGCTCGTGAGTATTGTCGTCATTGTCATTATGGGTGTTATTGTTGTAAATCCGGTCGGTGCTGGTGCAAACATGGTGCAGAGTTCATACCGTAGCGTGGTTAATGATGTGCCCATTGTGAATGATGCATGGTGGAATGTGCTTACTGCAATAAAGGATGGCAGCCAGCCTGATGCAATTATCAATTCTTGGTGGGACTTTGGCCATCATTTCAAATATATTGCCGACCGTGCTACAACATCTGATGGTGCAGTGCAGAATTCTCCTCAAGCGCACTGGATTGGTAAAGTGTTGCAGACTGACAATGAACGTGAAGCTGTAGGTATTTTGCACATGCTTGATTGTGGTGCAAACAGTGCTTATGATTTCGCTCTCAATTCCACGCAGGATCCGGTTGTGGCATTCAAGCTTGTAAACGATATGATTATGCAAGATAAAGAAAAGGCAGGGCAGTTTGCTCAAGCTGCCGGCGTTTCTGAAGAAATTTTGAAATATACTCATTGCAGCCCTCCAGAGGATTTCTTTATTGCAAGTGCTGATATGGTTGGCAAGGCTGGCGTGTGGGCGCACTTTGGTTTGTGGACTTTTGAAAAAGCTGAGGTCTGGCAGAAGTGGCGCTTGATGAGTGAAGATGAGGCTATTCCTCAGATGATGAAGCGTTTCAATTGGACTGATGCTGAAGCAAAGCGTGTATACACTGAAGCTAACGCGCTTGCTTCAGAGGATGCTGCTAATGCGTGGATTAGCCCATGGCCGGGTTATCTGGCAACTGACAGCAGTTCATGTTCTATTTCCGGTGATGTTGCAAATTGTGGCGGCAGTATTGCAGTGAACTTGACAAACAAGCAAGCAGAAGTTCGCCTGTCACAGGGTGTTGCTCGGGCAGGGAAACTTATTGTTTACAATCCGAATGGTGATAAACAGATTATAGAAGCGCCGAATGGAAACGCGGGTCTTTCTGTTGTCATGTGGCCAACCAGTGATGGTATTAGTGCAATTGCAGCTTCTGCACCATTGGCAGACAGCATGTTTACGCGGATGTTCTTTATGAAAGGTCTGGGCTTGAAGAATTTCAAGCCATTTACAACAGATCATCAATTGATTGGCGGCGACATTTACGCATACAAGGTTGAGTGGGAAGCGAGTGAAGCATACGTTCCAAAGGAACTTGCACCAAAAACACAGATTGAACCTGGTGCAAAGGTTGCATTAAGTTATATCGGCTGGACTGATGATAATGTTGTGTTTGACAGCAGCATTCCGAGCTGGCGTGATTTGAAAGTTACGCCTGATTCTCGTCTTGAAGATTTTGAAACTAAACCTTTGGCTTTTATTGCAGGCCAGGGCAAGGTTATTCCGGGCTTTGAGAAGCGTATTGCCGGCATGAAGAAAGGCGAGACAAAAACTATTGTTATTCCTCCTGAAGAAGCATATGGCACGGATCCAGCAAAGCATCCATTGGGCAACAAAACATTGCACTTTAAGATTCGTGTTGATAACCTAGGGTAGTATTAGTCGTTCTAAAGTTTTATAAAGCCAAAAGCCTGTCTTTTACTCATGAACGTGTGGATAGTTATCGCCGCGTACAATGAGGAGCACAGTATAGCTTCTGTGCTAAAAGAGCTCTCAAAAGCTGGCTATAAGAATGTGGTTGTGGTAGATGACGGCTCTTCTGATGACACTTATATAATAGCAAAGCAGCACACCAAGCATATTATCAAGCACGTTCTCAATAGGGGCCAAGGTGCCGCGTTAAAAACCGGTATTGATTATTCTTTGCGGCACGACGCGGATATTGTTGTGACTTTTGATGCTGACGGCCAGCATCGTGTTGAAGACATTCCTGCTTTAATTGCGCCGTTGAAGAAGAAAGAAGTTGATATTGTGTTGGGCAGCCGGTTCCTTAAATCAGGCTCAAATGTTCCGTTTTTGCGCAAGATGGTTTTGAAATGCGGAATTTTTACTGTGTGGTTATTTTATGGCCTTAAACTGACTGATGTGCACAACGGTTTGCGGGCTTTGTCGCATCATGCAGCTGAGAGAATTGATATTACAATGGACCAGATGGAGCACGCTAGCGAGATTTTATCAGAAATCAAACGTCAAAATTTGAAGTATGTTGAAGTTCCCGTTGTCATTCGTTATACCGAATATAGTAAGGCGCACGGTCAGAGCAGCCTGAACGCAGTGAAGATATTTTATAAGATGGTGGTGCATAAGTTCACGAAATGATGCAGCCTATTCAGATTGTGGCGTTAGTTGTTGCTGGCATTCACATAGTTCGACTGCTTTCATTGTGGAAAGGCAGGAAGATTCCTGGAAAGACCGCCCTGTTGTGGTTTTTGATTTGGTTTGCAGTTCTTTTTGTAGTGTTCTTCACACCTGTTATCGATGCGTTATCCCGCCCGATTGGCGTTGGCAGGGGAATTGATATGGTCGTTTATATTTCCATTCTGATGTTGTTTTATTTCATATTCCAGCTGAATATGAAAATTGACAAGCTTGAGCGCGAGATAACTAAGCTCGTGAGGGAAATATCCTATCAAAAACCACGGGTAAAATAACCGGTGGCTGAAATGATAACCACGTTATTTGTAAATGTGGCCAGATGGTTTTTGAATACCATCGGAAATCCGCAATTTCCGAGGCTGAAAAAATGAAAATAGTGATTTTCTCGTCGTACTTTCTACCGCATCGGGGCGGTGTTGAGAATTATGTTTATCAGACGGGAAAGCGTTTAGCAAAAAAACACAAAGTCTGGGTCGTGACATCCCGCCTTAAAGGGATGAAGGCAGAGGAAACCATTGACGGCATTCGAGTTGTTCGTTTTCCTGCGATTGAGCCTTTGCCGGGCAGGATGGCAGTTCCTCTTGCAGTAAATGCGTTAGAAAAAATTGGCAAGCCTGACGTCATCATTACACACACTCGTTTTTACCCTTTGTCTGTTGCTGGTGGCATGATTGCAAAGTCTAAGGGCATTCCATGGCTGCATATTGAGCATGGAACTGCACAAGTGCAATATTCAAATCCTTTAGTTAATATTGGAGCGAAGACTTTTGACGCGACTGCTGGCAAGTGGATTATGCGTAACTCTGTAGTCGCTGGTGTTTCTAAGGCGTCGTGCGCTTTTACAAAGAGGCTTGGCGCAAAAAACTGTCTGGTTTTGTATAATGGTGTTGATACGAAGTTTTTCGATAAAAGAAAACCGCACAAGGGCCTTCAAATTGCATATGTTGGCAGGTTGATTCAGGAAAAAGGTGTGCAAGATTTATTGAAGGCAGTTAAAGGTATGAAAGTGACTGTTGTTGTTATCGGCAAAGGGCCGTATGAGGGTGAGCTGAAAAAGCTTGGCGGCAGGTTTGTTGGCGAGAAGGATGCTGCTGGTGTGCGGAAGATTCTTGCCGCGTCTGATATTCTTGTCAATCCTTCTTATGGTGAGGGCTTGCCGACTTCAGTTTTGGAAGGAGGCGCGATTGGTTTGGCGGTTGTCGCAACTAATGTTGGCGGCACAGGTGAAATTATTGCGGATGGCAAAAATGGTTTCTTAGTACATCCAGGAAACGTGCATGAATTGCGTGGAAAGCTTGATTTGCTCGTTAAGAATGCTCAATTGCGCGAAAAGCTAGGAAAAGCGTTGCAAAAGACTGTGCGTGAGAAGTTTGACTGGGATAAGATAACTGTAAAATTTGAGAAGGTGCTGAAGTCATTATGAAAAGAATCATAGTCTTTACACTTGCATATTTTCCTTTTGTGGGCGGTGCAGAGATTGCACTGCGCGAAGTCATGACTCGATTGAAAGGTAAGTATGAGTTTCAGGTTGTTACTGCGAGAATGAAAATGCAGCCGTCGACAGAAATAATGGATGGCATTCTTGTGCATCGTCTTGGCTTTGGCATTAAATGGCTTGATAAACTTTTGTTCCTGCCCTGCGCGATTCTATACGGCCTTTTCCATCGTGCTGATATTGTGTTCGGCCTGCTTGAAAATCAGGCTGCGTTGGCTGCGCGCGTAGTTGCAAAAATGCAAGGCTCTGAGTGTATTATCAATCTGCAAAGTGGCGATACTGAAGAGTGGATGAAGCAGAAGCTTGGTTTGTTTTATTTCTTGTACAACTGGGT
>CAZNFZ010000072.1:0-3088 GCA_964572665.1 uncultured Methanosarcinales archaeon | reverse complement strand
CGTTGGAGATTGTGCTGGTCGTGGAGCTGACGTTTTCGAATCTACTGCCGCTGAAAACATTGGTGCGATGATTATTGGTGTCGCGTTATGGCCGGCGTTCGGCATTAACGGCATCTTGTTCCCATTGATTGTCAGAAGCTTTGGTTTGCTGGCAAGCATTGTAGGAGTCATGTCAGTCAAGGCAAAGGAAAGAGATAACCCGATGTGGTGCTTAACCAAGGGTTACTTCATTACATCTGTATTGGCAACGATTGCATTCTACTTTGTCACGATGAGAATGTTAGGTAACATCAACTTCTTCTATGCAGGATTGGTTGGTATTGTCACTAGCATCTTGATTGTGATAATCACTATGTATTACACCGAGACTGAATACAGGCCGGTTAAATCAATTGTGAAAGCTTGCCAAACAGGGCACGCGACAAATATCATTCGTGGTTTTGCAGTTGCGTTGGAATGCACGGCTGCACCAGTCATCGTATTGGGTGCTGCATTGATGCTCAGTTACATGTTTGGAGCAAAAACCGGTATTGACCACGGCGGCATTTACGGAACTGCCATTGCAACAATGGGTATGCTGTCAACCGCTGCTTATGTACTGGCAATGGACACGTTTGGTCCGATTACAGACAACGCAGGCGGTATTGCACAGTTCAGTGGAGCTCCAAAGAATGTTCGTGCAAGAACTGACAAGCTTGATGCTGCAGGAAACACCACCAAGGCATTAACCAAGGGTTATGCGATTGGTTCTGCTGCGCTGGCTGCATTCTTGTTGTTCAGTGCTTACCAGGATGAAGTTGTCAAGTATGTTGGCGAGGCGGGAAGAGTCGTCAACCTTGGCAAGATTGAAGTCTTTGTAGGCGCACTGATTGGTGCAATGCTTATCTTCCTCTTCAGCAGCATGGCTATCAAGGCAGTGGGCGATACTGCTCACGAAGTTGTCTTTGAAGTCAGAAGGCAGTTCAAGAGCATCAAGGGTTTGATGGCAGGAAAAGCGAAGCCTGACTACGCGAAGTGTGTTGACATTTGCACTAAAGCAGCGTTGCGCGAAATGATCTTGCCATCATTATTGGTAGTAGCTGTTACTGTTGCTGTCGGCCTTATTTTGAAGGCAGAAGCAGTAGCTGGCTTCCTGATGGTTGGCACTATTGCCGGCATTTTGATGGCTTTAGTGCTTAACACCGGTGGTGGAGCTTGGGACAATGCCAAGAAGCACTTAGAAATTTCCGGCAAGAAGGGCTCATTTGAACACCAAGCAGCTGTCACTGGCGATACTGTGGGAGATCCATTCAAGGACACTGCAGGACCGTCATTGCACGTCTTGATTAAGCTGCTCGGCACTTTGACGCTGGTTTTGGCGCCATTGTTTATCTAAACTTATTTTTTTATTTATTTTTTCTTTTTAGAATTATTTATCCGCAGCAGTCATCGCGCTGTTCTTTTCCTCTAAATGCGGCGTATAAAGCATTGACAATATTAGAATAAGTCTCAGGGCTAAGCAATTTTTCAGCAAAATCCGCCATTCTTTGTCCTACCGTCTTGGGCCGTTCACCAGTTTCGTGCTGTTTGATAAGCGTGGATATGTCAGCGTACTTTCTCGGTCCAAGCATTCCAGGAAGTTTGGTGTTTTCTTCTGCCTGCGCCAGTCTCTCTAGCTCCTGTCTTGTGCCGAAACGTTCTTCATACATTCTGATGACAATCTCTTTTGCTTCTATTTCATTTGAAGCACGCAGTCCAAGTAACTGAATATCCAATTCATGTTCTTTCTCGAGTTTCTGGATTTCTAACTCGTGCCGGTACTGCGCAATTCCTCTTTCATAAATCGTAAGGACATACTTGGAAATTATAAGCGCTGTTCTACTGAGATTCTCTTTTCTTTCCTGCTCATTCAATTCTTTTTGCGCTACCAGTTCGCTATTGATGTGTAGTTTGTCAGTAAACTGCATATACAAATCATTTTGTATGAGAGAAATGCGCGTTTCTGTAATATGTTTTTCAAGAATGCTTTGCTCTGCAGTGCGCAGTGCATACTCCACAAGCCCAAGATGAATTCCAATCCAGAATTCAGCGTCGCCTAATGGCGCATAAATGGTTCGAGGCAGTTGGCTTTGTGGTATTGCTTCCATTATCTTGCTGTCTTCAATAGAATCGCCGTCAGTTACATCAATAGAATACTCGCGTATTATGGGTATGCGCGCTGTACTAACGTGCATATCTTCATCACCACATCGCTCTTCTAAACCCATGTCACTCACTCTCACCCACATACAGATATTGCATTTATAAGGATTATGACATAATATTAATAAGTATGAGCCGTCACAACCGAGTTATGAAATTGTACCCTGCGCGCAAGCCATACAAAAAGGGATATTTGAATGTTGGGGACGGTCACGAATTATTCTATGCACTATATGGAAATCCGAATGGAATTCCGGTTTTGTTTGTGCACGGCGGTCCTGGCGCTGGCTGCAGCAAAGACGCTCATCGCAATTTCAATCCTAAAAAATTCAACATTCTAACGGTTGACCAAAGGGGCGCTGGAAAAAGCACACCGTACGCCAGCTTGCGCGCGAATACAACGCAGAAATTAGTGCAAGACTTCAAAAAACTTTTGAAATTCCTTAAAATAAAAAGAACGTTTTTGTTTGGAGGCAGTTGGGGCTCTTGCCTCTCATTGTGCTATGCTGTAAAATACCCTCAGCAAATTATGGGAATGGTTTTGCGCGGAATTTATTTGGGCTCCCGTTATGAAAATGAGTATTTTATGAACGGAGGTCCAAGGACGCATTTTCCTGAAGTGTGGGAGCGTTTCCTGAGTGTTGTTCCAAAGAAAAACAGGCGCGCCCCAGCAAGATATTATTGGAAGATGATGAATTCAAAGAATGCCAAAATATCTTACAAGTATTGCTATGAGTGGACTTTGTACGAAAGCAGTATGCTTAAGCTCATTTATGACCCGAAGAAGGTTAAGAAGAGTATTGAGCGCAAGTGGGTGGTGTCGTTGGCAAAACTGGAAGCGAAATATTTGCTGAATGATTGCTTCCTGCCACCCAATTACATAATGCGCAATGCAAAAAAGATAGCT
>CAZNFZ010000071.1:0-1772 GCA_964572665.1 uncultured Methanosarcinales archaeon | reverse complement strand
GTTCTTTGAACTGCCAGGGGATGTTGGAGATTCCGTAAGAACAAAGCACATTCATGAAAAAGAATTGCAACTGAAGGGTACAACTACTTTGGAAGCAGAGCAATTGCGCAATGAGAAAACAAAGATTCGGTGTGTTGCGCTGTGCATTGAGACGAAGCCTGACTGGTGTTTTGAACCGCACATTGACGGTATGCTGCGTCTAGGAACTACTAGAGTTGAGATGGGCGTGCAGTGTTTACGTGAAAGCGTAATGAAAGCAACGCATAGAGGCCACACGCTGCAGGATGCTATTAAAGCTACAAAATTGATGCGCAATAGTTTGTTGAAGATTGGTTATCACATGATGCCTGGTTTGCCTGGCATGACTAAGCAGATGGACGCTGAAGATTACAAAGAATTGTTTACAAACTCCGATTATATGCCTGATGCTATCAAAATTTATCCGACAACTGTGTTGAAAGGCACTGGGCTGTATGGGCTCTGGAAAGCTGGAAAGTTCCAGCCGTTGTCTTCGGAAGATGCTGCGGACATTATTGTTGAAGCAAAGAAACACGTTCCAAAATGGTGCAGGATTATGCGCGTGCAGAGAGATATTCCAAGCACTGTTATTGATGCAGGTCCTAACTTGACAAATATGCGCCAGTTAGTCGAGCAGAAGCTGAAAGAAAAGGGCGTCAAATGCCGTTGCATTCGCTGCCGCGAACCGAGAGAACATCAGATTGACTGGTCTTCTGTCAAATTATTGCGCGAGAATTATGAAGCGTCTGGTGGAAAGGAAATTTTCTTGTCTTTTGAAGATGTAAAGAATGATTTGTTGCTGGGCTTTTGCAGATTGCGTATTGTTCCAGAGTCTCATCGTTCCGAAATTACAAAGAACAGCGCAGGTATCAGGGAATTGCACGTTTACGGGCAGGCAGTGCCTTTAGGAGAACATGGTGACGTACAGCACAAAGGGCTGGGAAAACAATTGATGGCAGAGGCAGAAAGGATTGCTAAGGAAGAATTTTCCTGCAAAAAAATAATTGTTATTTCTGGTATTGGTGCGCGTGAATATTATTACAAGCTTGGTTACAAGTTAGATGGTCCGTACGTTAGCAAAGAATTCTAATTAGCGGCGATGTTTTGGCTTGTGCTTGTTGTGCCACAGGACTAACGCTAACAAAAGAATGCCCAGCACAAGACCTGCAATGATAAGTGGCAAGTTTGTCATATTCACAAATTGTTTAGGTGAATTTATCGCTACTGCTTGCCCAGTTCCCTGTCCTACACCATTTGTTTCTTCTCTAAATCCTGTTTGTGGAGGTACTTCTGTTGGCCTTATTTCCAATCTTGGCGGCAGACGGGCTGGCGGGACTACAGACTTTTGGGGAGTAGTTGCTTTTAATGACTTCAAAGCAGGAGGATCACCTTTTTTCGGTACACATTTGCATGGATTTTTTTCGCCCGCTTTTCCTCTTATACATAAGTAATTTGGTCCAAATGATTCTTTGCAATTCTCTGTGCTGAAACAGGAGTCACCTCCTAGGTTACAATCGTGATCTTTATCGCATGGACTTGGTTTACATGGCAATGGTCGGGCAACACTACCGCCTCCGCCTCCGCCACTGCCTCCTCCGCCTACTGGTGGTGGACATTTTTCTGGTGCAGGTACGCACGTGCCTCCACCATTTTGCGGAGCAATACTGTCAGGATTGATTATTTCACATTTCTCGCATCTCGGACAATCAGCATCAGTCTGACATCCACCAGGAGTGCTGGTTGGAGTTGGAGTC
>CAZNFZ010000070.1:0-2279 GCA_964572665.1 uncultured Methanosarcinales archaeon | reverse complement strand
GATGCGAAATTTTTCTCATGGGGGTTGAAAAATGAGGCTTGTATTAGCGGATCCGACATTACTCAAAGATAGCATCTCAGTCATTTCTGACTTAGTGAACGAAGCACGCTTCAAAATAACAAGAGACGGCCTCGAACTTATTGCCATGGACCCGGCAAACGTTGCCATGGTCATCTTCAAACTCTTATCAAGCAGTTTCACTGAATACGACGTTGAGAAAGAACAGGAAATTGCGGTTAATTTAACAAACTTCAAGCAGATTCTCAGAAGAGTAGGAGCAAGCGACATCCTTACCCTTGAAATTGCAACAGAAAACAGGCTCCAGATACAGCTCAAAGGAAGCACTACACGAACATTCAGCCTGCCATTGATAGAACTTGAAGAAAAAGAGCAACGCGTGCCAAACCTAACTTTCCCGATTCACATAGGAACAACCAGCACTGTACTCAATGACGCCATTTCTGATGCTGATATCGTTGCAGAAAGCGTTACGTTTGCAGCAGAGCCGGACAAGTTCACAATCTCTGCAGAAGGGGACTTAAGCAAAGCACACATTGAAATCAAAAGCAGTGAAGACACTAAGATAAAAAGTGAAAGTCCTGCAAAAATAAAAGCAAAATACTCCATCGAATATTTGAAAAAGATGATAAATGCAGGAAAACTGGCAAACGAAGTAAGCATATTCTTCAACCAAGACTATCCATTGAAGCTCGAATACAAAGTTGTTGACAAACTGCTTTTGAGCTTCATTCTAGCACCACGTGTCGAAAACGATTAACTCTTATGCTGCGCACAATAGAAAAACCCGTAATCTACTTTGCAGGACCTGAAGTCTTCAACACTAATAGAGACGACCAAGCAATGGCAGAAGCCTGGGGGGAAAAACATGGCTTCAAAATTCTACACCCGACACGCCACAGCTATCTAAAACTACCTAAACTCATCTACCCAAAATGCGTTGATGACGCGCGCTCATGTGATGTAATTGTAGCAGACGTCAACGATTTCCGCGGCAAATGCATGGATGACGGCACTGCAATCGAAATCGGCAAGGGCCACGGAGCAGTCATCCTCGGCTACAAGGACAAAAAAGAACATCCAGTCGAACGCTTTTCCAACTTCACTAAAAAGGGAGACATCTTTGTGGATGACAAGGGATACTTCATCGAAGATGATGACCGAAACCTGATGGTCACTCAAAGCCTCAACCAACCCACATTCTACGGACCTAGAGCACAAGCACTTGAGAAAATTGCAAGATACATCAATAACAACGTCAAAGGATGGTACAGGCACGAAGACCCTTTGCTCGGCAGAAAATTATTGCCACCAAACGCTGAAGAAGTATTTGAGACCATAACACCAAACCTGGAAGTTGACGTCACCCGATTCAAAGCAATAATCGAACACCCAATGATGCGAAGGCACAGGGAAGTGAAACAAACAGGCGCACTCTACTGGACCTACCCAGACGCGACCCACTCGCGCTACGCACACTTCCTAATGACATTCAAATTCACCTATGACATGCTAAGGCACCTGCGCCTAAGCGAAGAAGAAAAAAGACACACACTAGCGTACGCACTTCTGCACGATATCGGACACACTCCATACAGCCACGAACTGGAAGAAATCGCAAAACTAGACCAAATGGAAGCGGCAAAGAAAATCATTACAGAAAAAAGCTTCAGAAAAGCACTTGCTGAATGCGACATTGACCTTGAAACACTGCTTGGATTCTTTGAAAAGAAAAATTCTCTGCGCGCCATTGTAAGCGACAAAGTACTAGGAACTGAAAAACTGGCCTATTTGTTCAGAGACGGCATAGCAACAGGAAAGGGCGGGTATGACAACATCGAACGCATAATCCAGCACACTATTTTTGAAGACGGCAAACTTGGCATAGATGAACAAGGCGCGGAAAGCGCACTCAAGCAGATACAATTGTACTACACTACATACGCAAGCACGTACTTCAGCCCTGCGACAAGACTTAGTCAAAGAGTTTTTACGCTGCTCGGCCAAATAGGCATTGATTCAGGAGCGCTGCCAAAGAACTGGCAAACACTTAACGATGTCTGGTATGATTATTTCAACATCAAAGCAGAACAATCGGGAAACAAAGAACTAAGAAAACTCGGAGGAGACGGAATTGTCAAGCAGAATTATGTCTGCGTTGGCAGTTTAAGACTTCCAGGAGCTGAAAAATTAGAAGAATCAGTAGCGCATGTAGGAAACATAACTGAAAGAGAATACACCCGCTTCCTGACAAAAATACC
>CAZNFZ010000069.1:0-3932 GCA_964572665.1 uncultured Methanosarcinales archaeon | reverse complement strand
AACATATCCACAACAAATCATGCACAACATTTAAATACTTTCCTCGACAAAAACACTTTGTATGTGAAATAATTCACATGCAAATATACATGTAGGTGAAATAAAATATGTACGGCGATAGAAGTTCAGGAGGCTTCCGGCCACACGGTGGAGGCATGGGTGGAATGTCAACACCCCCAGTCAAAGTTGGCGACGAATTAGACGTCACCATTGAAGCAGTCGGCGAAAAAGGCGACGGCTTAACCAAGAAAAATGGCTTCGTGCTGTTTATTCCTGGCGTCAAAGAAGGACAGCAAGTCAGAATTCGCGTAACTAAAGTGTTGCGCAAAGTTGGATTTGCAGAAGTCGTCGGACAAGCAGGCAGTGCACCAGCAGCTGAAGCACCAGCAAGCGAATCCGAAAGCTTTGGCGAAGAAGCACCTGCAGAAGAAACGCCAGCAGAAGCGCCAGCAGGATCTTCAGAAGACTCTGAAAGCTTTGGTGAAGAATCAAGCGAAGAATCAACTGAAGAACCAACTGAAGAATAATAATTTTTTATTTTTATTATCTTATTTTTTTACCATGAGACTGTTTATCGCGTTTGATGTTTCTGAGAACGTTCACGAATACTTTCTTGAATTACAAAAGAAGCTGATTGGAGCGAAGCTCACTTTCACAAAAAACTTTCATTTAACCTTAAAATTCTTAGGTGAGATAACACCAGCGCAGGCGGACGAAATTAAGAAACGATTGTCTAACGTGAAATTCGCTCCATTCACGGCAAAACTTGACGGCACCGGAGTTTTTCCGGAAAATGGAACTCCGCGCGTCGTGTGGATAGGCATTGAGCCTCGCGATATTATTTGTGAACTTCAGAAAAATATTGATGAGACACTGCATGGTATGTTTTCAAAAGAAAAAAGCTTCCAGCCGCACATAACACTTGCGCGCGTCAAGGAAGTCACAGACAAAAAATTCGCGGAACAAATCAAGAAATTGAAAATCGAGCCGCTTTCGTTCGAAGTAAAAGAGTTCAAGCTCATTGAGAGCCAATTGACCAGTGAAGGGCCGGTTTACAAAGACGTTGCAGTATATCCGACAAAACCTTTATAAACCACCCTTCTCGACGACATGTATTGCCAACAGTTCCTGCCAGCTCGGCGCGAACAAATACGGTGTGAGGCAAGAAAAAACACCGGGAGAACACAATGTCAACTGAAAGCACATTTTTAGTACCACAAGACGTATACCTGAAATCAGGCATACACATTGGAACAAAGTTCAGAACCAAGTACATGGATTCTTTCATTTACAAAACCAGACCAGATGGTTTGAGTGTTTTGAATTTACAGAAGATTGACGAGCGCATTAGAATGGCAGCCAATATGCTGTCGCATTATGTTGCGGAAGACATTCTTATCTGTAGCAGGCGAGAAAACGGCTGGAAAGCAGTCAAAGCATTCGGCAAGCACACAGGCATGAGAGTATTTGCAGGCAGATACCCGCCAGGCATTCTTACCAACTCCAAACTTGATACGTTCATTGAAGTCAAGGCAATTCTAGTAACAGACAGCTGGCCGGACAGAAACGTAATCAAGGACGCAATCCAGATTGGCCTTCCAGTTATTGCATTGTGCGATACGAACAACCAAAGCAATGAAATTGACCTGGTTGTTCCATGCAACAACAAAGGAAAGAAATCACTTGGCTTGTTGTTCTACATCCTCGCACGTGAATACTTGAGATTAAGAGGAGTGCTTGGAGCAGACCAGGAACCACCATTTACTCTAGAAGAATTTACTGAAGAGTAAGTTTATTTATCCTCGAAAACGTTATGCGTTTTCGGGACCATCAGAAACCCGTGGTTTCTGAGGTTTTATTTCTTTTATTCCTTTTTCTATAATTTCAAAAAATGCTTCCTTCTCGCCGGCAATACTTCGATGCTTTTTCAGCACAATCTTTCTCCTTCCAGAGTGCAATGGCTCAACTTCAAGCAGGCATTTACTTGTATAAAGCAAAATATCGCCACCAACAATCTTAACACCTCTGTTTTCAAAAGATGCATACACTTGAGACGTTAGCAAAATAGGAATGTTATGCTTTCGAGCAATCTCATTCAATGCCAGCATCTGCAAACTTAAATCACGATTAAAATTATCATCTTCCTTGAAACTTCTCTGCAAACGATACAACATGGTAATAGTATCAATAACAATTAATCCAATGCGCTGGTTAACCAGTCGCTTCAACATCTCAACTGCTTTTTTCTGTTCTTCAAAAGTGGTCGGGCGCAAAAAGACAAACTTGTCCAGTAATTTCTTGTATTCCGGCAGAATTTGCTTCAAACGAGCAACGCTAAAACCGCCCTCAGTATCAACAAAAATAACTTTTTTGCCCTGTTTGGCAACTTCAACAGCAGCTAGCAAAGCAAGATTTGTTTTGCCAGCACCCGCAGGACCATAAATGGTCGTAATGGCATCTGTTTCATAGCCGCCTTCCAAGAAATCATCCAAAAAATCCGCCCCTGTCGGCACCCTTTTCGTGTTCATCCCTCAGTATTTTAAGTCAATAACCTTTATAAACCCTCTCCTTTGATAGTATAGTATGGGTAAACCGTGGGTGGGGCTAACAGTTGTATTTCTATTTGTATTAGCCATTCGACTGTATTTTGCTTTTCACACCCCCTTTCTAAGCTCAGATGATGCCTATTTGGAAGTCAGGTCAGTAGAAAGCATATTGCACGGAAATGTACTCTGGAATGACCCGCTCGGCTACGGCGGCAGGACATTAATCAGAAGCCCTGTTTTTGACGCCATTCTTGCATTCTTCGGTCTCTTTATGCCGCTTCCCTTAGTGTTCAAAATCATTCCAAACATCTTTGCCAGCTTACTCGTTATACCGGCATACCTTATATCATATTTGCTTACCAAACACAAACTCTTTTCAGAGTTTACAGCATTAATAACATCGCTTGTTCCTGCGTATTTTGCCCACACGTTCAACCACATTTCATCATTAACACTTGCCATTCCGCTGTTTTTCTTTCTAACCTATGCCTGGTTGAAATGCCCTGAACGAAAATGGATTATCATATTCCTTTCAGTGCTTTTGCTGTTCGTATTCACGCACCCCTTGTCAATTGTTTTTGTGCTCAGCATAGGCATGTACATAATACTCCTGCAGCTTGAAAAACTCAAGCCGCGCATTGCAGAATATGAGCTTGGGTTGTTTGCCATCTTTTTTGTGCTATGGGCACAATTCCTGATGTACAAAAAACTAATTTTGTTCCACGGACCAGCAGTCATCTGGCAAAATGTACCTGGTGAATTATTAACACAATATTTCTCTGAAATTACAATACTTGGAGCGCTATGGCAAATTGGAGTTTTTCCACTGATCGGAGGAACGTATGCACTGTACAAAGCATCATTCATTGAGCCGCAGCGCGAGACGCTCATTTTGCTCAGCATTACACTTGTAGCGAAAATCATGCTGTGGTTCAAACTTATCAATATTTACACGGGCTTAATGCTGCTCGGCATTTCACTCGCGTTCTTATTCGCAAAATGGGTATTATTTTTCTCAGACTGGCTCAAACAGACAAAAATTGCCAAAGCAACCTGGATGTTCACCACTATAGCAATTGTTTTGGCAGTTTACACTACTGCTTATCCAACTTATACTGAAGTCACATCACAACTTGAACATACTATCACTCAAGAAGAAGTTACTGCGCTCGAAATCCTCGGCAAAACAACACCTGTCGACTCATCTATCATCGCACCAGTATCATATGGAAATTACGTCACCGTGTTTGCGAATAGAAAAAACGTAATTGATGATTATTTTCACCTTCAACCGCGCATCAATGAACGCTACCAAGACGTAATGCGCGTATACAAAACAACGTTTGAGACAGAAGCTGCAGAATTATTTGACAAATACTCAGCAGA
>CAZNFZ010000068.1:0-1594 GCA_964572665.1 uncultured Methanosarcinales archaeon | reverse complement strand
ATTACTGAGTACATTCCAATGCGCAAATATCCGTACAAAACTCGCCACGGATTAGCTGAGCTGCAGCTGCGAAAGAGGCTTGAAAAGCAGGGCTGGCACGTCTGGAGAGGAGGATTTGTGCACGCCATTGCAGCAGATGTTTATCCTGGTGTAAAAAAGAAATATTTGTTTCTCGCGGAACTTGTCAGAGAAATTTATGGTGATTCTGCGCTTGACTTTTTGTGCTATTTGTGCGCAGTCCACCACGGAATGCCAGATTTAGTCTGCTATCACCCCCAGAAAAAAGAGTTTAAATTTGTAGAATGCAAGTTTGGCCACGAACAATTAAGCAGCAGGCAAGTTGTAACAATCAAAAGGCTACAAGACGCAGGATTTGTTACTGAAGTGCACAAGCTCGTGGATGACTGCACTAAAACGCGCAGAGCAGAAGTCAATTTGATAACTAAAGAGAAAAAAGTATTGGAAAAAGAAATGAAAATAACGCAATTTGCCCGTGAGGGAAAACTGCGGGTTAGAAAAATAAAAACAAAAATTGATTAACGCTTGTAATTGCGTGGAGGAGGCATATAACTCGGCTGCTTGTTAAATGTGTCAGCACGGTGGTATGTCTCGTAGTCGCGCAATTCTTGCGTCTGGTCCAGCTGACGCTGCGGTGTAGGGCAACCAGTCTGCGTCAATGCAGCTGCCGCCAATACAACGGTTGTCAGGCATCTCTTTAAGTTGTTCATAATAGTCACTAAGTAGTGGTGATATTTAAACCTTTCGTTTGCTATTGGCGAAATAGCTTATAAAGGCCCCTATTACGCTCTTCACGAGTCAGTTCGTCATCGTGGTTTTCATCCATTAATGCGTCAATAGTGGGCTGGTAGAGCTCATATTTGCGGTAAAGTTCCTCTAGTTGCTCTTCATCCGACTGTGAAGAACGGGGCGGTTCTTTTGGGCCACGATATTTGCACAGTAATTTTGCCATCGGGCTTACCGGATTATTGACTTCATCAAGCAGTTTTTTTACGTTACCGTCGTACACCTGCCGGTCCGTTTTTCCCAAAATCTCGCACCAGTTGCTCCAGATACGTGCATCGTACCAGCCGCCCCTCCTACCAACGTCCTTGAAGCCTTTCAACAGCGCATCATATCCCTTCTGCGAAAGCTCAATATCGTGCATTGGATTAACATCGTAATAAGTGGTCTTTGCTTCCTGACGCACTGATGCGATTTTTAAAAAAGAAGCCCTTTCATACCAAAACATCATTGCCCCCATTCCAATGCCGACGCCGAAAGCAACTGCCATTGCATAATCTTTCAAGCGCTTGAATGGCCTATCCTCGTGGCTGTAGCGCGTTCTAACGTGTTCTTCAAATTCATCTTCATCCCGCACTCTATAATCGGCGTCTTTCATAAGGCACCCCACACGCTTTTTCAACAAGGCGGTATATGTGCGGCTGGTATTTCCTGCAGTGCTCCAGAATGTCTGATTGAACAGGCATTGGAGTGTATTCAGCCCTGATGGCCACGTGTGTTTCAGTCCCGTCAGGCTCAATCTGTCTTATTACCAATTCCAGCTTCTTAATTTCCATTGTGCTCACCTCAGAAA
>CAZNFZ010000067.1:0-4184 GCA_964572665.1 uncultured Methanosarcinales archaeon | reverse complement strand
AGAGGTATAATGGACGCACTTGAATGTATTGCAACGAGAAGAAGTGTTCGTAAATTCTTGGATATTCCGGTTGAATTTGAAAAAGTAGGCAATGTGCTGGATGCAGGCAGGTTTTCTCCAAGCGCTGGCAACTTGCAGGATTGGAAGTTTATTCTGGTTACCGACAATAAAATGCGCCAGGAAGTTGCAAAAGCATGCGTTGAGCAGTACTGGCTCGGCACTGCTCCAGTCATTATTATCGTCTGTACTGAGCCTGATAAAACAAAAAGATTCTATGGCAGTTCTGGTGAAAAGTATAGCATCCAGAATGGTGCTGCTGTCGTGCAGAACATGCTGCTTGCTGCGCATGCTGAAGGCCTGGGCAGCTGCTGGGTGGGCGCATTTGAGGATGAAGCAATAAAACGCCTGTTTAGTATTCCCGATAGTGTTATTGTGCAGGCAATTGTGCCGTTGGGCTATCCCGACGAGAAAGTGCCAATGCCATTGCGCCTGACATTGGAAAATGTCACGTACATTGAAGCGTGGGGCAACAGAATCAAAGACCTTGCTGCTTACTATGAATGGTATGGCGAGCACGTGCAGAAAGCAATCCAGAAAGGAAAAGAAATGGTCAAAGGGTTTGCAAGAAGATTGCAGCAGTAATTTTTCTCGTCTATTTCTTCCAACACAGGTGACGAAAAGTCACAGGTTCACATCAGAGTAGCAACACTTTTCTTTAAGCTTTTTATCGTCGATAAAGAATTATTTTCAATAATTCGCTACTGCAATAGCTATTTTCTTCAATAGCAATGTTTATAAATACAATAAAGTAGAAAAAAATTAATAACTTTCTTGGCGGAAAGTTAGTATATGGTTTTGGCGTGTTCAAATCGTTTGGCGACGATTTGAACTCATCGTTCGTATAATGTATCCGTTCTGTTAAGCTAGATGTTAAATCGTTGGCACAATTACAACACCTTCTGGAATGTAAGATAGCACTCCCTATATTTAATTTTTATCAGTTACTAGTGGGGAGTAAAACAAATACAACAAAAAAACGGGGGGATACAGAAAATGGAATTTTTGGTTGAAAACGCGCAAAAACAAGAAACTACTTTTGATGGTCTGACTGTCGGTCAGGCAAACATTAAGGTTATTGGCTGTGGTGGAGCAGGCAACAATATGGTCACCTGGCTCTACAAGCGTGGAATTAAAGGTGCAGAAATTATTGCAGTTAACACCGACCACCAGCATTTGAAAATCAGCGAAGCTGACAAGAAGTTCATCATTGGAAAAGATTTGACTAGAGGTCTTGGCTGTGGAGGCTTCCCGCAAAAGGGTGCTGAAGCTGCGCAAGAGTCTATTACTGAGTTGAAAGCTGCCCTGAAGGGTGCGGATATGGTGTTTGTATGTGCAGGTATGGGTGGAGGAACTGGTACTGGTTCTGCTCCTATTGCCGCGCAATTGTGCAAGGACATGGGTGCTATCGTTATTGGCACTGTGACTATGCCGTTCAACATCGAGCGCGCCAGAATTGAGAAGGCAGAGCACGGTCTTGAACAATTAAGAAAAGCATCTGACACTGTCATTGTTATTGACAACAACAGGTTAGTCCAGATTGCAGGCAACCTGCCTGTTCAGCAGGCATTTGCTGTTGCAAACGAGCTTGTTGCTACAATGATTAAGGGAATTGTTGAAACTATCGCAATCCCTTCATTGGTTAACCTTGACTTTGCAGACGTGAAGGCAATTATGACCAACGGCGGCGTGGCTGCAATTGGTGTTGGAAGTTCTGATACAACGAACAGAGTAGAAGAAGCTTGCAAAGGCGCTTTGGAAAACCCATTGCTTGACATCAACTATGCCGGTGCAACTGGTGCTTTGATTCACGTCTGGGGCGGTCCTGACATGACGTTGGAAGAAATCAACCACGTCGGCGTATTAGTGACTGAGTCTTTGGACGAGGATGCGAACGTTATCTGGGGCGCAAGAGTTTCAGACGACATGAAGGGTAAGTTGATGGTGATGACCATTATTACTGGTGTGAAGAGTACCAGTATCGTGGGCAAGTCATCGATGGACCGTCATGCAGTTGCCTCCCGCCAGGTAAGCGACGAACTCGGCATCGAAATCATCCGTTAAGATCTTGGGTGTTTCTCTGCCTTCATTCTATACCACCCCCATGCGCTAACGCGCAGCTTGAAGGCATAAACCCTTGGCCCTTCCCGTTTGGGAGGGGTTCTTTTTTTCTTTTAAGTGCTGGCTGGTTGTTTGCGCGTCCAGCCGCACTTCATAATTTCTCGTCGAAAGCTTTAAAAATCAACTAGTGGCGTTCTAGCATATGCTTTACATAATTGGCCTAGGCCTTGCAGACGAAAAGGACATTACTCTGAAAGGCTTGGAAGCAATCAAGAAATGCAGCAAGCTTTACCTGGAGTCATATACTTCAAAGCTCGCCTGCAGTGTGAAAGAACTTGAAAAGTTATACGGCAAGAAGATTGAACTGGCTAACCGCCAGTTTGTTGAGGATGCTTCTCAGATTTTGTCAGAGGCAAAGAAAGAGCACATTGCCTTGCTTGTCATCGGCGACCCATTGTGCGCTACAACACATTGGGACATTCTTCAAAGAGCAAAAGAACAAAAAATTAAGACTGAAGTTATCCATAACGCTTCAGTCATTAATGCCATTGGTGCCACAGGGCTCCAAGTGTACAAGTTTGGCAAGACGACCAGCATTCCATTTCCTAGAGAGAATTATGAGCCGGAAACATTCTACAAAGTTATCAAGGAAAACAAGTCTATTGGAGCTCACACATTGATTCTTCTCGATTTAGACCCTGAGCACGACAAGTTCATGTCTGTTAATGAAGCGATTGAAGTTCTGAGAAAGATGGAGCGAAACAAGAAGGAAGGGGTTTTCATGCCGAAAGACTGGT
The DNA here is from genome assembly GCA_964572665.1 of uncultured Methanosarcinales archaeon. GTDB lineage: Archaea > Nanobdellota > Nanobdellia > Woesearchaeales > ARS49 > CABMGU01. The sequence continues at coordinate 1,269 of CAZNFZ010000067.1, read as the reverse complement.
GTGTTGGCGTTGCCCGCTTGGGCGCAAGTGATCAGAAGATTGTTGCCGGAACTATAACACAAGTTTCTGATGCTGACTTTGGCGCTGCTCCGCACGCGTTGATTGTGCCTGGAAATCTTCATTTTATGGAAGAAGACGCCCTTAAACAGCAGAAATCTTTATAAGTTACTGTCAGGGCTTTCTGTATACTATACAGCCCCATCGTACAGCGGTCAAGTATAGCGGGCTTTGGACCCGTTGACGGCGGTTCGAATCCGCCTGGGGCTATATGTTCAAGGACGAATTATGGCAAGATATTAAGGGATTAAGCGGTATTCCGATATTTGCAATCATCATCATAGTTTCATTTCTTAGTGGAATGCAAAAGCTGGCTATTCAGCTAGTCATTAGTTTGATGCTTGCATATGCAATTACGACAATTGTTCGGCTTTTATACTTCAAACGCCGCCCTGACGGTCAAGCGTACAAAAATGTTATCGAAAAAATTGATGCATCAAGTTTTCCAAGCTTGCACGCTATGCGCGCAGCAATTTTGGCAACGGTTCTTAGTATTTCATTTAGCAATAACTGGCTCACAGTATTGTTTGCGCTTTGTGCAATTGGCGTCGCCATATCTCGAGTAATGACCAAAAGGCATTATGCCTTTGATGTTGTTGCTGGATTAATTCTCGGTATTGCTGTTGGCTGGCTCGCAACATTTATAAGCTGAAAAAACACAATTTCTCATATGGGGTTATCAAGGCCGCAGGCTTTTGTCCTGTTTGCGCTGGGGCGTTGTTACGAGGAATGTGATAGGCGCTTTGCTGGCAAACCGCTTGTTGTGCAGATGTCCAAGAAATCTTTCATCGAACTTGCCCGTGCTGCAAATATGGTGAGCAAGGGTGAGCGTGCAATGTACAAGAACTTGGAAGATTTGGAATCAAAAAAACTGATTTCTTACGACCGAAAGTCGCTAGAGTTAACTGAACGGGGAGAAAAGCGATTCCAAGAGCTTTTATCAAAGATTGAGCCGTATCTGTCTGTCTCTTTGTTGCTGCGTTCTGAGGATGTTTTGAAATATACGCGCATGCAGGCAAAGTTTAAATAGCAGTGTTTGGCGTTTTCAAAGCAACAGCCCTGTCGTATAGTGGTCAAGTATACGGGACTCTGACTCCTGTGACGGCGGTTCGAATCCGCCCAGGGCTATTTCGTGAGGTCGACAGACCTCACTTGACTTCTTTTGTTCAAACTTTTGAGAAAAAGTTTGGTTCTGAATCCGCCCAGGGCTAT
>CAZNFZ010000066.1:0-2999 GCA_964572665.1 uncultured Methanosarcinales archaeon | reverse complement strand
GGGCGCTTAGCTCAGCCCGGTAGAGCACATCGTTCGCAACGATGGGGCCGCGGGTTCAAATCCCGCAGCGTCCATTTTAGGCGACCTTTGCGAAGGTCGCGAGAACGAATTAAACTACGACGGCGACCTTTGCGAAGGTCGCGAGAACGAATTAAACTACGACGGCAACCTTTGCGAAGGTCGCGAGAACGAATTAAACTACGACGGCAACCTTTGCGAAGGTCGCGAGAACTGATTTAGAATTTCGAATGTTTATGTTGGAAATCGACAAGAAATTATGATTATTGTGTCGATTTCCGAGCACCTTGAAAACGCGGACTAAAATAGGCATCATTGCGCGTTTTCTACGTACAGTACGACTGTATTGACATCGATTTCAAATGCCACAATTACATCATATAGTGTATGTACAAAGAGGCAAAATACGCGTTGGATTTCCTATTCTTATTTATGCTTGTATTGGGCGTTACATTATTCTCAATAGGATTTTTTGTTGATGTGCAAGGAACGACTCTTAATGTCTTACACAATATCGACTTTGCCATACTGGGCGGTTATTACACTTTCTTTTTACACGGAATGTACAAAGCAAAAAGCAGAACTGATTACTGTAAGAAACACTGGATAATGCTTGCGCTGCTCGTGCTTCCATTAGTTCCTATTGCACGCCTTATCAAATTTGCAGAATTAGAACGCGTTGCTGCTGTAGGCGTTAATACGTTATGGCATTTTTTAGATGAACTTGAACTTTTGTAAATCTTTCAACTGGACACTGGACAAGTCTGGATAGCACTTTTGAACTTTGGAATTCTTTCAGACTTATGTATTTTTCAGACCAGTTGAGAAGAGAGATATGTGATAGAATCAGAAAAGGAGTTTCTATTAACAAGATTTCAAAAGAGCTAAATCTCGGTAAATCGACCATTTATTACTATTATAAAAAAATCAAAGGGAAGAAATTTGTTGAGCCTAAGTTTAAGTTAAAGAATTCGCGATTGGAAGGTGAGATTAACGGAATTTTTGCGGGAGATGGAAGCCAGTATTATGATGCGAAAAGGGGCAGTTATGAGGTAAACGTCCATTTTGGGGTTAAAAATTATTGGTACGCTATTTATGTTAAGAATTTGTTTGGAAATTTCTTTAACAAGGAATTCAGATTGAATTGGGATAGCGAGACGCAAATTAGAATAAGAACCCGATCAAAGAAAATATTTGGTTATTTTCAGAACTACTTATCATATGATAGACAAATAAAACATTGCACGGTTAAGTTAAGAAACAATTGTTCATTCGCTTTTAAGATAGGATTTCTTAAAGGAATGTTTGATACGGATGGATGTCTTAAGCACGTTCCTAAGGAGAAAAGAACACGCATATTTTATTCAACAACTTCAAAAGTTCTCGCAAGTCAGATTAGTTCAATTTTGTACAGATTAAATATACAAAACAGCATTTATGTCCGTGACCGAAAGCCGATTAATGAAAAAACAATTTATATCGTCAATATTCCCAAGCCAGCCACACATAAATTTATAAATGTCGTGAAGCCGATGAAGGCTTTAAGGGCGGATAGTTCAGCTCGGTAGAACGCACCCATGGCAAACGGAAAAACCGTCCTTATTGGGTGAGGCCGCGAGTTCAAATCTCGCTCCGTCCATCAAAAGAATTCAGGATGCTCCCTTCTCAAACGTTTTGCTTCTGACTTGACCATTACCTGCATCATGCTTTCAAGCACATGAAAATCCTCTTCCTTGTTAACGCTCTTAATCAACATATCAAGAACGTCAAAATATCTTCTAATCATGCCTGCCTTTTCCGACCGGTTTGTCCAGAATAACCTGGCAGCAATATTCACTGATTCATTTTCAAGACGCGCGACACGCTCCTGATAGTAAGTTTTCCACTGAGCAGTATCAGTCGGGTCTTTTGGCGTTATAGTTTCAAGCCGCTGCTGCTCAAGCTCTATGTCCTTCGCAGCAGAATTGCGCAACTGACCCCATTTCACCGCTTTAAAGCCCTGAATCGTTGAATCTGGCATATTCTACCGGTATACACTTTTCTATATAAAAACACCGTACGGCTACGAAATCTTTTTAAAGCCCCCCTATCCCCGATATGTATATGGTCAAGGGCGTACTGTTTGATTTTTGGGGAACACTAGTAGAAAACGGCACTTATTCGCCGCTTAAGCAAAGCTTTGCAATTTTACGCTTGAGAATGCCATTCGGACAGTTCGCAGAACAATTCGAAAAAGCATTAATGACCAAAAAATACGAAGACCAAGCAGCAGCATTCACTGAAGTCTGCAAGGCATTTAATATTAATCCTTATCCGGTTGTCATTGAGAAACTTATTGGCGTGTGGAACAAAAACAGACTGCTTGCACAGCTGTATCCCGAAACCATAGACACGTTAAAAGCACTCAAAGCAAAAAAAATCAAAGTCATACTTGTCAGCAACGCGCCAACAAACAGCGTTGAATCAGTAATGGAACGCTTCAGCATGCAAGACCTATTTGACGGCATATTCATCAGCTCAGAAGAAGGCAAACTGAAAACAGAAGGCTTATTTGACGCAGCTTTGAAAAAACACAAACTCAAGAAAACAGACGCCATTGCAGTAGGAGACAGCATAGAAACAGACATCAAAGGAGCAGAAGCAGCAGGCATCAAAGCATACTTAATCGACAGAAAAGGCAAACGAGAATTCGCAAACAAAATACAATCACTTACAGAAATTTTGAAAATAGTGGAGGAATAAAAATGCACCAAGCTTACGTTGTACACAGAGATACCAGGAAAAAAGCACGCGGCTTCAGTTGCGCAGAAATAGAAGACGCAGGAATGACCTGCAAAGACTTTGATGCTTTGAAATTACCTTGGGACTCAATGAGAAAATCAAAATACACAGAAAACATCAATTACTTGAAGAAACTTGAAAAGCCAGCAGCAAAGCCGGTAAAAGCAAAAAAGCCTGCAAAGAAATGAACGATTGCATAT
>CAZNFZ010000065.1:0-4137 GCA_964572665.1 uncultured Methanosarcinales archaeon | reverse complement strand
GTAAGGCAGATAACCGCCATAGCGATAAGAAGCACTCGCAAAAACTGCAAGTAGCAAAACAACCAAAACAACTGCTAAAATTGTCTTCTTCACCATCTTTTTGCTTATATAGAACTTCTGAGATTTAAAAATCTATGCCTCTATCACGTACATGTTCTTTTTGCCAAGTACTTTGGCAATTGGAAAAGCAGACTGGCCGTTGACTATTACTTGTCTATTAATGTCAAGCACTATATAGCCGGCATCCAGAAATCTTGATTTCAACAACGGCAGAATATTTTCAGCACCTTTCTCCAACAGCTTCATCGCAGTTCTATAGTGAACGCTCGACAGATAGATACAATCGTCCTTAATGATGAGCAGGTGAACGTACGACATGAAAACTTTTGTGTTTTGGTTATTAATATTTTTATCGACGAGAAAGTTGGAAAGTTTACGGTGTGTGCCGGAATTTACTATTTGAATGGAAGATGGAATGACCATTCGAATAGACCGCACAAGAATGTGATAGTTTAAAACCAATTTAGAGCGAAGGAAGCGTCCATATGACGAGTAAAACAATTCCCGCGCCAAGCAAGCAGCCCGCCATCTTGCCAATGGCTGCGCTTACCGCAGTTCGTTGTTCCTTGATTTTGCGTTTTCTCAAAAATTCTGCAGTCCATCCTTCAAAAATACCTGCATAGCCATCGGTAATCGCATTCACTGCACTTCCGCCGATAACTGCGCCAATAACTCCCGCTAAATCCGCTCCAATCAACGCACCAATCACAAGAAAACCATTGTCAATTATTCCGAAAACGATATCTGGCCAAACAGACTGCAGCGACCTTCCAAAAAACTGCAATACCCAAAGATGCAATAATCCTAAAACGATAAAGGATACGCCCACCCACTTTTTCCCATCAACAAAAAAGAGAGATACCAAAATTATAACTGATAGAACAGAGACGCTCAAAATGCCATTTATCACCGACTCTTTTTTCATGTTGAACTTCAAACGATTTAAGACTTATAAACTTTACTCACACAAAAGCCTTACAAATGCTCCTAGTTTCTTGTTGGGTGTTTACTATTGGAATAAAGCTTAAAGTCCATCCCAAAACCTGGCCTTTCACAACAGTTTATTGTATGAGCAATAATTTCTGTTTTGACGTCAGTCCTGTTACGATAGTCACTTTCTTTTTTGTCAATCTTGTAAAGAACTTGATAACTGCGATGTTCGCCTTGTTATCTTCAGGCGGAGCGGCAATTGCGACTTTCCATGCCTGCGTTTTTTCGTCAAAGCCGAGCAGTTCGTCTTTTTTGGAGTTTGGTTTGACTAGAATTTTTACTTTTCCAGAAACTTCACTTATATTCACGCCAAGTATGCCCGCATTTCTTGCACTTATGAAATCTTGTTGGAGGTTCGTCAGCAGAACGCGTCTGTATCTCCCAGTACTCGGCCTTCACCGGACCGCACTTTGGGCAGCTAGCATCAATAATTACATTTATGGAATCTTCATTTTCAACAACCACAAATTCCTTTGGTTTGTCTTTCGTAGTTTCAGTAATCGTCACGTTTTCTACAGCTTGCTTATAGCCGCAGCCGCAGACAAGCTGCTTCTTGCCGCCAACCGCCTTTGGCATCATAATACTCTTACACTTCGGACAAAACATCATTTGAATCCTCCAGACAACAAGTTCCACAAGTCAACAGCGGCAATTTTAACCCAGCCAAGCAATGGCACACGCCAGACAGCCTTGCCAATCACATGCTCCTGAGGAATCATTTGCTCAAACCCGCCAGTATCACAATTATGATCGCCCTTGGTCCAATAGAAATTCTTTCCATTCTCAGTTTCCATTTTAATCGCACGGTGGATAATCGGGTCAGGCCTGTTCGGCACAAGATAAACAATCACGTCGCCAATTTCAACTGTTTCAGGACTGTACAATATCATAATGTCTCCCTTGTTGAAACCATTTATGAAAGAAAAGTCATGGAATTGCGCTCTTGTGATGTTTGTATGTTCATACCACTGCCCAAGTATTTCTTGTCGCGAACACATATCATTACAGCACATCGGATGCGTCCAGAACTCCTCAAAATTACCTTCATGTTCCATGCTTCCCGAGACAACTGCAACAATCGGTGCGGGTGTTCCAAGTGCCCAGCCAAGGCCAGGGTAGAGTAAAAATTTGATGAGAACAAATGCCAAAAGAACATTAACAATCCAGCTGAGCAAACTATCCTCTTCCCAGATGAAATGCCAGAATTTCTTTAATGCTTCTTTGAAACCCATAATTCGTCTTTCCTTTACAAAGGCTTAAAAAGGTTTTGTTTTCCTATATAGGTATGAAAGAACGTCCAAAAGATTACTTTGAAGGCATCCTGCAAATACGTTACGGAAATCCGGAATTGCTGAAATGGGTACACGCCAGAATAAAGGCAGACGGCAGGGCACTAGTCGCAAAAGAAAAAAAAGTGACAAATGGTGTTGACGTATACATCAGCAGCCAGCATTATTTGCAGAATCTTGGCAGACAGATTAAGAAAAGATTCATAGGCATACTCAAAGTCAGCAGACGATTACACACCACTGACAAGATGACCAGCAAACTTTTGTACAGAGTAACGGTTTTGTTCAAAGTGCTGCCGTTCAAGCGCGGAGACATTGTAACATTGCACGGCGAACAGGTTGAAGTTCTCCATATCGGTAACAGGGCACAAGTTAAAGACATAAAAAGCGGCGCGAAAAAAGACGTTGACTTAGAATTTTTAAAAGTTGCTAGGTAAGCGTTTCATATAAAATTGTTATGCACGACACACGTAGCACTGCGTGCTATGCTTTCAGAATAAGATTACCCCGTCCTTTCTTAACTTTCTTGACCAGCCCTTTTGCTTCCAGCTCGTCAATCATCAATGAAATCTTGGCTTCAGAATAAGGGAAATTTTTCCTAATATCTTTTTGAGTCGTCCTGCCGCCTTCAGTTTCTATAAATTCCATTATTTTTCGAAGTTCTTCAGAAATGGAAACTTCCCTTATTTCCCTGATAATTTCTTTAACCTTCTCAGTCACTTTTTCTGGTTTTCTGGAAACCTTATACACAAGGTACGCTAGTACTGCGAAGATAACCAGCCATATTAGCCAGCGGGAACTTGGCTTCGCTTTCAATATTTCTTCAATTGGAGCTTCCGTGTCTGCGAAGAATTCTTCATTAGTTTCTATGTTTGGCAGCAGTATAAAATCAATCACGTAATCGCCTTCTACTCTTGAAATGATGTTTTCAACAAATTCAGAATCAGTCTTATTATTCCATGCGTGCAGCTCATATTCGCCAGGCATGACATTGAATGAGTACGTGCCATCTTTGGCCACCATCTGCTGTCTAGGAGTGCTATTTATCTCAATCACGCTATTTGGCAGTTTATTCAAGCCAAAATCATATATGCTTCCATGAATAGTTACTCCGAACACTGAAGGCAGCATAAGGAGCAATATTACCCAAAACCATCTCATACAGAGCATCATATCTTTCCTTATATATAAATTTTATGAGTTTGAAAGAGCTTATTAATCCCCTTTTTAAGTAAAATGGGGTTAAATTCTCCCCTGTTAAGTAAAAGAAGCCTTTTTGAACTTTTGTAAAGTTTTAACGCTTGAATAAGAGTTTGGATTATGGCTGGCGCGCAAGTATGTATTTAAGCAAATTTGACCATAGTAGAAGGTATGAAAACAAATTACATAACGGGCGACGCTGAAACAAGCGTTGCTTGGAACGAAATGATAACCACATTGGAGGCAGCACCGAATGAGTTCGGCGGGTCTCCAAGTGGAACCCACTTGGAGGTGGACTAAAATGAAAAACTTGATAGCAATACTCGCTATCTTGCTGGTAGCACTTGCTCCGGTAGCTCTTGCAGAAGAGACCGGAAGTGACGCTGCAGACAGCGGGAAAGGAAGAGCTCCGACCGATAAAATTCAGGAGCGAATGGAAAATGCCAAAAATAAAGTGGCAGAAATAAAGGAAGTACGCGCTGAAAAGCGGGCACTACGCCTTGAAACACGCGAAGAAATCAAAGCTCTTCGTGACCAGGTAAAAGCAGCATGCGAAGCAGACAAAGCAAGTGAAGCTTGCAAGAACGCACGCATGGAC
>CAZNFZ010000064.1:0-4909 GCA_964572665.1 uncultured Methanosarcinales archaeon | reverse complement strand
TTAGTGCTTAAAGATTAGTTCTGCGTGACTGATATCCTGATTGCCTTACTCTTATCAACAGAGTCAAAGTTGTAGCAGTCGATATACTGGGATGCTCTGTCGGTGTTTAGGAATAAGTATAATTCGTTCCAGACTTGCGGTTCGAATTTGACAGGTTTTGCTTCTCGTGGTGATGGCATATAGTACGGGTTTGAGCTGATTTTCAAGTTAGCAATCTTCGTACCACTAGTAACTTCTACGACTTGTCCGAAGAGCCCGAAGTCGCTTGGTTCCTGTCCAACGTCCCACATAACGTTGGCATTTGATGCTGATTTCATTTCGGTGTTGTACAAGCATACGCTTGCCTGTGGAAGCTCGAATTGTCGTGGTATGAAGTTATTCGTAATTGTCAGTCTATAGAGTGGGTATGATGTTGGGTAGCTTGGCTGTCCTTCTTCAAGTACTGGTTGTATGTCGCTGAGCCTGACGCTTTGCACTGCAGTGCCTGAAATTTTCCAGCCGAATGGCGCTGCGCTTATTCCCACAATGAGTGCAATGATAATAATGCAGGCTGCTGCAAATTTAGCACTTTTCGTGCTTTTTGTTTTCTTTTGTTTTTCCTTGTGCATTCGCCAGCCAAGGTACATCATAAGCAGGGACGAAGCTACAAGCAGACCTACAATGGCATTTCTGCCTAGCTTATACGCGTCAATCCAGTACATAACTGTCATTGCATAAGTAAAAACGCTTAAAATGAAGACGAGTCGTGAAAATTTCTTGCTTCTGATGTATACGATCAGCATTATTATCAAAAGTGGCACAAGCAATACCCAAAATACGATTGGAGCCCAGGTTGATGGCATTAGATATCACGCTCCTTTAGGAAGTTTGCCATAGAGTAAAAGAACAACGTTAACAATAATAATGCAACTACTTTCAGGCTGCGTGCCAGTTGGAACAGGTAGTCCCAGGTGAAGTAGAGCACTGCCGCAATCATGAATATGATTCCGACGGTGTAGAATATGTACTCTGTTTTCATTGATGTACGTTGTCCAGAGTGAGTATTTAAACTTTTTTAATGCAATAGGATGCCGGAACGGTCTGATTGCCGCACACGCATTGTTCAGAATTGCAATCGCACGGCTGATTCTCGACGTAACAGTCGAATGTTGCCGTGCCTGTCGCTGTTGAAGCGTCCTGGTGGAATAGTGTTACACCAACAAGAATGCCCAGGCACAATACTGCAAGTAAAATGCGAATTTTCATCTAACCAACTCCCTTAATTGCTGTTCGTTCTGAAGGCCGTATTTAATGTTATCGTTGACGATAAATGCAGGAACGCCTCTGATGTATTGCGGGGCTGCTGCGTCTCTGCAAAAGTCAACATCATACTCTGCAAACGTGACGTTTTTTTCCGCTGCTACCTTTTCAATAATTGGTTTTTGCGCCCAGCAGGCAAGGCAGAATGGAGATGAAAAATATTTGACAACAGTTGTGCTATTGCCGTATGTCTTGCCAGGGCAGCCGTTAGAAAGCAACAGTGGTCCAAAATTAACCAGAATAATAATTCCCGCCAGAATCCAAAAAGCTGTCCACGCCCGCATTGCTTAGAGAGAGAACTCTAAATTGATAAATGTTGTGAATTGGACTTATTCAATTTCTTTCAACAATTCATCTGCAGCTTGCGTTGCATCAATCGAAACAGCCGATTTGCCGCAATAAGGGCATAAGCTTGGCTGGTAGTTTCTCATGAATTTCCAGTTGCACGCACCGCATCTAAATTTTTCTTTCATCCCATCACCATTTTTGTTATAGTAACTGGAGTAATTGAAGTATTTAAACTTTATTATGTCAAGAACCACATACTGTTATTCGCATTTGCAGTGGTTCTTGAGCACTCGGAAATTCACACAATGCACATTAAATATTGTGGATTTCCGATGTGATTAAAGAAATAAAAAAATAATTTACTTTTCTTCAGCCGGTGCAGTGATTTCTGCTTCTTCTTTTGGCGCTTCTGCTTTTGGCAGGATTTCTCCTGAAGTTATGTTCTTGTAGGAGAAGCTCTGGCCTTCCTGACCAAAGTAATCTTTCAGCAGAGGCACATTTCTGAAGACAAATGAGCTGTCTTGTTCTACTGTACCTACTTGTCCCCATGCCTGTCCAATGTTTGGATAGGCCATTGCGTCTTTTGAAAGTATTACAGTTGGCAGCAATTCTATTTTGTACTTGCTTACAAGTGTTTTTCCTTTTGTACTGGAAATATCCACTGTTTCAGTGGTCTTGAATACCATGCTGAAGCTTTGTGCGAACAAGTCTTTGAGAACGCTTGCATTGAAGCATTCTTTGCACGTGCTGTCAGAGAGTATTGTCAAATCAACAAGTCCGTCTGTTTTGCCTGTGCTGACGTTGACATATGGCGGGCTGACGAATCTCAATACTAGTTTGCCGTCGCTTTCCTCACTGCCAACTTGGCTCCAAACTTGTTTCACAACATCGTATTCGAGCGCGTCTTTGTTAAAGATAATAGTTGGAAGTTTTTCTATTTTATACTGTGCGATGAGTTGTTTTCCTTCATCGCTCTTTGAATCTACTCTTGTCTCGCTGGACATTTTGATTCCCGCCTGTTTTAACTGGTCAATAACCTGACTTAGGTTAAAGCAGTTTGTGCAACTTTTTTCTTCAAGAAGTATTACTGTAACTTTTCCTTTTACGCTGTTTGATGCAACGTCATAATATGGAGGTAGTGCCTGGCTGAATACTAGTGCGTCGCCGCGTACTTCAAAGTTTTGAATGGTCACGTTTGCAGTTTCGCCGGTGATTACGACTGCTGGCAATTTGCTCACGTTATAAGTGCCTGCTCCTGCTTTTGCTTCTTCAAAGTTTAATTCTTTTACTAAGGTGATATTGAGGTTTTTCTGCTGTTTGATGAAATCGACTGCAGCGCTGATATTAAAACAGTCTTCGCAGCCGTTGAAAACAGTAACAGTTATTTGTTTTGGAGGAATGACTTTTGGTGCTTCCTTAACAGGAACAGAAAGTGTGAAGTACAGGCCCATGCCTACCACAATAACGAGTGCGATTATCAAATAAGTATTGATATTGGTGAATTTATTTTCGTTAGCCATATGTATCCCCCCTTATGTGCTCTGAACAGAGAATCACTCCTATTTATGTTTTTGCTCTTTGTAGCGCGAAAAAATATTTAAAAAAAATTAATAAAAAAAGTCAACAGCCGCCGACTTGCGATGGCAGGTCCTGCAAATTGCTTGGCAGTTGTGGGCTTACGCCACCTGAGCTTGCTTGTGTTGAAGTTCCAGTGCTTATTTGTCCGCTTCCCAGCTTGTCTTTCAAAGTAAACAGCTGGAATGCCTGTATGCCGGCAATCAATACCAATGCGCCAAGCACGATTGCGATAACAACGTTTTTGTTCATTTTTCTACCTCCAAAATATTACGATTAACATCCGCCAACTTGGGACGGCACGTCTTTCAAAACGCTAGTGTCTCCACCAGCGAGTTGGACGCCGATTTGGACCATGTCTCTTGGGAACCATAGTGCTTTCCATCTCAGGACTTCTCTTAGAATTTCAGCATCGGTCAAGTCTGTGTTTGCCATGAGTTGCAGAACTATTGCGTGGATTGCAGGGTTATGCGCACAGCCGCAAGTCTGTCTACCTTCTGCTGTAATGCTTACCGGGCCAACGCCGCAGCAGTGTTCGCAGCTGACGCCGACTGGTTTTGTTGCAAAGTCAAGGTATCTTTTCCAAACTTCTGGTTTGTTGGTCTGGATGTCTTGTTTGATTGCCGGATACAATTTCTTTGCCAGGAAATTTAATGCCGTGACTGGATCGTCATAGCTTATGCCTAATTCCTTGCCGTATTCCGGCTGTCCTTTAGGTATCATTGTGTCTATTACGCCTTGTGCGTCTTTGCCATCAAGTTTGTAAACTGCTGCTACTGATTGTGCACTACTTTTGATGGTGTTTATGTCGACATTTTTAAGATCTCCAGAAGACAACGATATGCTGCTTGAGAAGCTGCCAAAGGACATGATTGACGTTCCCATCATGTTGCCTAATTGGAAAAGTTGTATCTGATTGAATAATATCAATACTGCTGCTATGGCGATAAGCCATATTGTTGAACTGCTTACTTCCTCTTCTTTGTGATGTTCCGTCATTTTGCACCTTCCTTGCTTTACATTCGTTGAAAAGCTTTTAGTATAAAAACTTTACGAACTTTGATTTGTTGTGTTTGCTGTTACAGACATATTTTCAACTGATGCTATTCCGCCTTCCGGTTCAAACACGAGCTTGACAATCTGTTTTCGCGCGTCTTGAACGGCAAATGGCACGAAGTCTCTAAAATCCGTGCGCGGCTGGTCATTGACGTACATTTTCAGCACGCCCGGCCTGCCGTCTGGACATAAGTCGCCGTTCTTTTTGTCCATTATTTTATCTTTGTCAAATGGAACGTCTATTCCATCAAAGAACTTTCCAAGTGCAATATCTTCCTTCTTTATTATTTGTCCTTCAATATGGATGGTATTATCATTATGATGGTGCGTCAAATGGGGTCCATACATTGCGCTGTCAGCCATATTTCCTGTGGACTCGCCTCCACGTATATCTCTTTTTTCACCGCAGATTTCAATATCAAGTAATGCGTGCCAGTGAATAGGACGGTCTGTGTATGTTTCTTCTTTGTGAGTGTAAAGCCAAACTACTGTTGACGCAAACGCTATTATTACTACAACAGTGACTGCTATCCAGAAATAATTTTTCTTAGCTTCTTTTGCTTCTTGTGCCGCATCTTTTTGATGGTGCGCTTCTTCTTTTGTTTTTCTAGCCTGCTCACGCTTTTCATGACCAGTCAACGCATCCAGCACTTCTTTTGAACCATCGTCTTGCATAATAATGTCCCTCTAC
>CAZNFZ010000063.1:0-2758 GCA_964572665.1 uncultured Methanosarcinales archaeon | reverse complement strand
TTTTTTTCCAATATTTATTTATAGCACTAGTTTTTACAGTAATAAATGGACCTACACAAAACACTGGCAAAGCTCACCAGAAGCGTAATTTTCAAAGACTGGCACAAGAATAATTCCAAATATTTTCTCGCACACGCATTTGTAATGCTGGATGAAGCAAACAAAGGCATTTGGCAGATAGGATTCTACAACCAGGAAAAAGAACGCATGATAACCTTTATTGTTTCAGATAAAGAAATACAGCACACTGAAGAACAAGAAGTTCTTCGCACCGAAGCAGAAATATTTCCGTTAAAAGTGGAAGAAGTAACACACTCTGTTGAAGATGCCCTGAAAACAGCCAAAGCGTGCCTACAAGAGAATTATCGAGGAGAAATGCCCATAAAAGAATTTTTCATCATCCAGCACGCAGAAGGGCACGCAATGTTTAACATTACTTACTTTACACAGAGCTTGAAGACGATAAATGTAAAAATTGATGCAGGCACTGGAAAAATTTTCAAGCACACCATGCAGTCGCTTGCAGAATTTGGTTAATTCTTTTCCTGCCACTGTTGTCACTCCATACTGTGTAGAATATAGTTTGTTGTACAACACTCTTTAAATATCTGTTTTCATAAATTATTTTTGAACGACGACAAAAAGTTTCCAGAAAAAAAGAAAATGCTGGAAAAATTTTGGCTGAATTTTTTTGGTAATACAAAAAGGGTGATTGAATGGCAGTAGCAGTGAATTACAAAGAAAAATTAAAAAATAAAGACCTCGACGCTTTCTTCCGCAACTCAGATGACCAGAACGCAGAAGAAGCAGTAAGCTAACTTTTTTTATTATATAAGAAAAATATTCCCCCGAAGGCAGCGCTGAAATAATTTTCGGCTGGTCTTCGGTGTCGCTCTGCTCCCCCGAAGGGGATCACCTCTTTTCTCCAGGATGATTATGCAATGAGCACGTGATTTAAATACATTTATGGCGCGCCATCTACTGTTTGTAATGTGGTTACTGCAATTATGCTACTGCAGTGTATGAAATTTTAAATAGGGCTTCGAGATTCAGGCTGTTATGATAGTTGGGGTTACCGGTCGGAACTGTTCAGGAAAAGATACTGTTGGAGAAATTCTAATCAAAAAAAGCTTTTACCATTATTCACTTTCTGACGCACTGCGAGAAGAGCTGCGCAAGCGAGGGAAAGAGGTAACTAGAGAAAATCTCATTGAGCTGGGAAATAGTCTTAGAAGCACGCACGGTCACGGCGTTCTTGCTGAGATGGCTATCCGAGCAATGAAATCAGACAAGAATTATGTAGTCACTAGCATTCGCAATCCTGGAGAAGTTGAAACACTGCGTAAAACCAGAAAAGACTTCGTTCTGCTCAACGTCGACGCTCCAGTCAGCACTCGTTTTGACCGCATGAAACAACGAGCGAAAAAAGAAGACATGTCAATAGCGAGCCTTGAAGACTTCAAGAAATTGGAAAAACAAGATGAAAGCTCGGATCCAGCAAAACTTCAAGTTGTCAAAGTAATGAAAATAGCTGACGCGGTTATCGTCAACGATGCAGACCTGGCAACTCTTCACACAAATGTTGACAAATTCCTCGCAAAATGGACACCAAAACTTCAGCTTCCGCGGCCAAACTGGGACCAGTACTTCATGGATATCGCTCGCACAGTATCAAGCAGAAGCAATTGCATAAAGAGAAAAGTCGCAGCTATTGTAATAAAAGACAAACGCATTATCAGTACAGGTTACAACGGTACGCCACGCGGCACAAAAAACTGCAACGAAGGCGGATGTGCACGCTGTAATAATTATGCAACAGGCGGCACAAAACTTGACGAATGCACCTGCTCACATGGAGAAGAAAATGCTATCGTCCAATCTGCCTATCACGGCGTCTCACTTAAAGGCTCAACGCTGTATACTACTTTTTCGCCATGTTTAACTTGCGCTAAAATGATTATCAATTCAGGAATAACTGAAGTTGTCTACAATGTTGACTATCCACTGGCAGGCATAGCAAAAGACCTCTTGAAAGAAGCAGGCATTAAATTTCGACAATTCAAGATAGACTAAAATAACTCTTTTTATTCCTCAAGCATATGAACCCAGAAGATTATTGCACGCTCCTGAATGACGCTTTGGCACGCAATGAAACAATCGTTTTCTCCTGTGCGTGCACAATAAGATATTCAGGCAGGGCAGAGAGCTATCTCGGCAATGGAGACAGAATAGTGATAATAAAATCAGATGGCGCGCTGTTAGTGCACCAGCCAACCGGAAATGCACCCATAAATTACATGAAACCAGCCACAACTCACACGATGAAGCTGGAAGAAGGAAAACTTTTTCTCAAAAGCCAGAACCTCGCGCAGAAAGAGCGTATTGACATTACCATCGAAAAAATACACTTTTTCAACAGCCACAAATTGCAAGACGGCCAAGTCATCAGCATTGCAGGCACAGAAGATGACATGAGCGACATGATATACAAAAATCCTGATTTAATTGAGCAAGGATTCAAGACAGTATCGCAGGAAGAACAAACGAAATATGGTTTCATTGATGTCATGGGTGTTGACAAGAATGGGATCTTGACAGTTGTTGAATGCAAAAGATACTGCGCAGAACTATCTGCAGTTACACAATTGCGCAGATATGTGGAAAAAATAATGGTTAGCAAAGGAATCACTAATGTACGCGGCATTTTAGCAGCGCCAAAAATAACAGAAAACGCAGCCAGAATGCTAAACGACTGGGG
>CAZNFZ010000062.1:0-2880 GCA_964572665.1 uncultured Methanosarcinales archaeon | reverse complement strand
GGCGTAGCGCGTTTTAAGTGCCCAAAATGCATGAAGTACGAAATTCTCAGATGCGCACACTGCAGAAAAATAGCGGCAAAGTACACTTGCGCAGAATGTAAGTTCGAGGGACCAAATTAAATGGCTAGTGTAGTTGTAACGCTAAGAATAATGCCGAAAGGCCCAGATGTGAATCTTGATAAGATATATGACGCGGCATGCAAGCATGTTCGAGACTTTGTAGACCAGAAGCACAAAGAAGGTGAAATTAGAAAAGAAATAGAGCCAATCGGGTTTGGATTAAACGCGCTAAAATTACTCTTCGTCATGGATGAATCATTAGGAACTACAGACAAGCTGGAAGACAAAATAAAAACTATTCCTGATGTTGAATCGGTAGACGCAATTGATGTGAGGCGAGCAATAGGATGAAAAGCGCGATACTCGTCCTTCTATTATTAGCGGCGTGCATCGTACAACCGCCGATTGTTGAGAAAAATACAACTCCAACCCCTGCAGAAGGCGGTGCAGAATTTGGCGATTTAATGTCAATAAATTTCTTTCTCACACTCGAAAACGGCACAATTGCAGATACAAACAATGAAGAAATCGCAAAACAGTATGGACTAAGGAATTACGTTAAAGGAGATTACACTTTTATTTTGGGTGAAAGTGGTAAAGTAAAAGGATTCGATGAAGCTTTGGTCGGCATGAATGAAGGAGAACATTGGGAAAAAGTCATCGAGCCAAGCGAAAAAGAAGTAGTTTTTGAAATCAACAAGACAAAAGTGATAAACAGGTTTATTACTATCAACAGGAAACAGGGATTCCCGCGTGCTTCATATCAGAACTACTTCAAGAAAGCACCTATTGTTGGCGATATTGTAAAAGCCCCTGAATTCGAATTTACTTACAAAGTCCTGAACGTGACCAATGAATCAGTCATTACTGAAATGGTACTGAAAGAAGGCGAAGAATACACACTTACAAACACTTACTGGAAGAGTAAAGTTGCAAAAATCGCAGCAGAAAACGCCCTGTTTTACCAAAAACCTGAAGAAAACCAAACAGTAGACGCACCATTTGGCAAATCAATCATTAACATGACTGGAAGCAGAATGTTCCTCAACTTCCAACCAGAATTATACCGAGTATTTAACAAATCAGTTGACGTAGGAGGAATCTCACTTCCACAACAGTTCCAAGTTACTGAAATTAAAAACGATTCATTCATAATAACACGATACGGCAACCTTGCCGACAAACGACTGAAGCTAACAGCCGACTTAGTGAAAAGAGTAAAACACGTTAAAGACGTCAGAAGAGGCAGTATTCCGCTTGTAACTAATGTAAATGATGCAGGAAAAGTAGCATAATTTCTCGTTTGATTACGTCTAGAATTATTCTTGTTTCTTAACTACGCCAGCACTCGCGCACTTCTCACTGCAAAAGAACAATGTTTCTGAGCCTTTCTGTTTGCGCTCTATAACGCCTTCTTCCCTGTCGCCTAGCGGCTTGTGGCAGTGCGCGCAATGGCCGCCTTCAGTGCCTTCAGCACCTGCTGCAAATCCTTCTTCCCAAGGAGCGATCTCGCCTTCATTTTCTTCTAATTCTTCCCTGCCTTCTTCGGTGTAAATGTCAGTTTCCTTGTCGCCAACCTGAAGTTTTATAGTAAAATTATCAGGCGTTTCAGGATGCTCTTCACTTTCCAAGAACTCGTTCGGTTCACCAATCAACTCTTCTTCGTCTTTTGGCTTGTCAAAAATGCTACCTTTCTTTTTTGGCATAGCTCTCAAGCGAGAAAGGAGATATATAAAGTTTGTTGTAATTGGCAAAAATATTGAAATTCCCAATCTTATGCAGCGCAGCTATGTATACCCCTTAAGCTTGTGATGAATGCGTGTCAAAACTTCCCGAACAGCCCATCTCGATGACGAAATTGTCCATCGTTGCTTATCGTTTGCATCGCTCCATTTTACTTCTTTCTCAATAAAAGGCGTTCCGTAAATTCCGAGCTTATTGCCTACCTCAATCACCCGATGAACATGGGCTGAATGCGCAACATAGATTACTCCAAATGCACTTAATTTGCGAGAATCAATATTTTCTTTTGCCAGTTCAAGAACCCTTTTTGTGTCTATTTCTGAGATGACTGAGGAGATGTTTTCATTGGCTGCTCCAATGCTAACAGTATTTTTATCGCCATATTTCTGAACATAGCTTTCGAATATCTCCTTTTGGAGCATTGCAGGCAGATTTATTCCAAAGAACGCACGCGAATCGTGCACTGCCTGTGCCAGTCGCCCGTTGTATGATGTCGTGCCGAAAGCCAGCCCAACAATTACAGGATGCCCGCCTTCAATCACCGTTCTGTATTCCCTGTCTTCCACTTTGATATTTGACAAAGAACGGTCCGAATAGTTCAGAATATTTTCCAAAAGCCCCATCATGTTTGTGCCTATAGAGGATAATTATAAAGATTTTGGATACTACGCCAGCTTTCCAAAGAATCTCGCTATCTCTTCTTCATAATCAACAGTAATGTCCATCTCCCATTCGGGCGGGAAACAATTTTTGTAGCGCGGCCAGGCGTAGCGCTCATCCAAAAATACAAGAATTCCACGATCAGTTTCAGAACGGATGCATCTTCCCGCATTTTGAATACATCTAGTCATTGCAGGCAAAATATAGCCATATTCCCAGCCCTTGCCGAACTTTTTGTCATAATATGAGATAAGTTCAGTTGTTTCCAAATCTGGTCTGTCTAAGGGCAGGCCGACAACAATCACGCCTTTGATGATTCCCGGCAGGTCAATGCCTTCACCGAACGAGCCAGAGGCAACAGCCATCAAAGCGCCCTTTGACAAAGCGAATTTGTCCAGCAGCTTTTGCTTCTCATCC
>CAZNFZ010000061.1:0-2725 GCA_964572665.1 uncultured Methanosarcinales archaeon | reverse complement strand
CTTGAACGCCTTCGCAGTATCTTCTGAAGGCCTTGTGAAAGAAATGCCATCAACTGGATTATATTGAATTAAGTTAATTATAATGTGCTTGAATGGTCTCAGAAGTTCTGCCATTTCTTTCGCGTGTTCTAACTTATCATTGACACCTGCCAACAAAACATACTCAATCATTAATGGACCGCGCTTTGTGAAAGGGAAGTCCTTGCAGGCGTCGATGACTTCCTTAATTGGATAGCGGGAATTCAATGGAACTATCTTGCTTCTTAACTCATCATTGGACGCGTGGAGCGATAATGCAAATTGGCATTGAGTGTCCTTGCCCAATTGCCTGATTTTATCAGGAATACCGACGGTAGAAACGGTAATCTTCTGCCAACTGTACGCCTGCTTTCTAAATTCATTAACTGCGCCGAGAACGTTATCATAATTGTGTAAAGGCTCGCCCATACCCATGAAAACTATGTTTGTGATTTTTTGTTCTGAGACGGACTGCATCAATGACAACTGCCCAACAATTTCTTCTGTCGTTAAATGCCTTGTGAAACCCATCAAACCTGTAGCACAAAATGAACATTTCATCGCGCAGCCAACCTGAGAAGAAATACACGCACACAACGTTCTTTTGTGCGGGATAAGAACACTCTCTACCTTTTTGCCGTCGGCTAGCTCGATCAAGAACTTTCGAGTGCCGTCAACGGATTTAACTTCTGAAGAGATGCGCATACTATTGACTGCAGAATACAGGTATAAATTAGTTACTTTAATTCGCCGACAGCCATCGCATAGAAGGATGCGTATGGCCCCGCTGCGACAGCCTGATTGGAAAGAGCCTGCAGGCTCTTGAGCGCCATTTTTTCATACTTTGGCTCCTTGGAAATTTCAGCCAGCATCTTCAACACTAAAGCGGCAAATCCGTTGTGCTGCACTGACTTCCTGCGCTCCTTCAGCTTGCCAACAGAATCTTTTGACGCTAAAATATCATAAAAGCCACCGTTCTTCTTATCATAAAACTTTTCCATTGCTTTCGCAACAATCAAAGCTTTAGTCTTCCACTCAAGACGGTTTGATCTCTTGAACGCGATGATTAATGCCGCAAGCAGCATAATATTGTCCTTGAACAAGCAAAGCGGCTTTTCTGATGGATAACTATGCGCGACACCGCCGCGATAATTTATTTTGTACAATGATTCAAGCAGCTTGAGCGCGACATCCAAATATTTCTTGTCAATTGTAGACGCTTCAAACAAGGCAAGCGCCAAAGCAGCATTAGCATCCGTGTAAATCGTTTTGTCAATAGCTGGAAGCGCATGATGAGTTCTTTCTGACAACGGTAGTTTGCAATAAGCCTCATCAGCATCCTGACTGCCGTAAAAAACACCTTTGCTGCCGTACATCATTGACATCAGCCACGAAAATGTCTTGTTGACAGCTTCCAAATATTCCTTCTTGTTGAAAAACCTGTACCCGTAAACATAATCAATCAGCATTTTCGCGTTATCTTCCAGCATCTTCTCAAAATGAGGAATAGTCCAGTTCTGCTCAGTCGCGTATCTATAAAACCCGCCGGCAGCATTATCAAAGAGTTCTCCGTTGAGCATTGCAGAAAGTGTTTTGTCAAGCATTTTTTTCGCGCCTGCATCTTTGTACTTCATCACGCGCCATTCAAGATAACTCAGAATCTCATTATTGGGAAACTTCGGCTCAAGACCAAAGCCGCCATTGACCGGATCATAATAAGACTTGACAATATCGTAAAAATTCTCAGCGTCAAACTCGAGTGGAATTTCTTTTGCGAATTTCCTCTTTTTTACCGGCGTGTATTTCTTGAAACGCCCCATTGCATCTTCAAGAAAATGAACCATATGCTCAGGAGAAATATATGTTGCTGCAGAAACAATCTCGCCGTCGTGCGCAAGAATGGCAGTAGTCGGCCAGCCGCCAACATTGTAACGGTCATTAATATCAGGACGCTCATCAGTATCAACTCTAATTGGAATAAAGTTTTGGCTGATGAAATCAATAATTTCCTTTTTAGAATACGTCAACCGGTCCATCGTATGACACCAGTGACACCAGCGCGCAGAAATATCTAGCAGAATTGGCTTTTTTTCTTTTTTTGCCCTAAGAAAAGCGGCTTTGCTCCAGTCAAGCCAGTTCAATCTTTCCATAAGAACTTGTCCAACTTGCTTCTTGCCTTTTCGCGCTCCTTTTGATGGTGTACAAGGAACTTCGTCAATTTCTCAATCGCAATCTCCTTCAACTCAGACGTCAACAATTTACCAGACTTGTAATCGTCATAAATTTTCGCAAGCTTCTTGTCATCAGGCTCAAGACCATAGCGCAACATTTGGAAAGAGACATCAACATCAGGATTGCCGCCTTTCATTCTATGTTCTTCCACCGTCTGCTGCCCACCAGAGAAAGCGTACTTCTTGATTTTTCTGGCAGCTTCTTCAGGCGAGTCAGTCAAAGCAATAAATGAAGTTGGGTCAGAGGAAGACATTTTACCGCCTTTCAAACCCGGCTGGAACAAATGATACGATGAACTCAATTGTATGAACTTGAATGTTTTCTGACGAGTAGCCAAGTCTCTCGCGAGGCGCACGTGCGGGTCCTGGTCAACTCCAACAGGAACAACAGTTGGAATAGGACCTTCAAACTCAGGAAGCTGCGGATGCAGCATATCAGACGCCTGCAATAACGAAGAAGCCATTTTGGCAGGCGA
>CAZNFZ010000060.1:0-9375 GCA_964572665.1 uncultured Methanosarcinales archaeon | reverse complement strand
GAATGCCAAAAAGCCCGGCACATAGTTCATCGGTGCTTTTGTAACCAAAAATTTCTTTTCAACAACTTCCATAGTCTTAAAATCAAGAACAACAGCCGAGCAAACGCATTTATTGCCGAAATAGGAAACATCAAAGCCGGCAATGTACTTGATTTCGTCAATCTTGACATCGTCCTCTATTCTCAGATCTTTAGCAATCTGCTCCTGCTGGTCTTTCAATTGTCCGAATGAGATGTGTGATTTCATTTTTTCACCAAAATGTATGCCATGCGCTCTTGATCGCCCCAGTGCTCAATTTTTGTTTTATCCTTGGCCAGGTATTGGCGCATATGGTATATTCTGTTAGTATTTCCGGACATAAAACACGTCCACGCGCCAAAAGAAAGTTCAATGACACCTTCCAGCTTTTCTGCCTTGATTTCACCCGGCAGCACTCTCATATCGCTCTTTGGAAGGCCGGGATTGCTCAATACATAGTTGGAATTGTAAGTTGAAATCATATGCGCCACAAGTTCTTTTGCGATTGCCACATTGATGTCAGTTATCATTATTCCCCGCCTTTTTTCATTGCATGCTTTTGGTTAGCAATAAGATACACGAGGCCATCGCAGACTGCATCACACTCTATAGTCATATTGTCCCTGCCCATATATGCTGATATTTTCTTCATCCTGTCAGCGTTGCTGGAAACATATGAACTCCAACTCGCATAATTGAACTCAAGAAGTTCGGCATCGATGCGAGGTTCTAGCTTTACTTGTTCTGGAACCACGCGAATACGGTCTTTTGGAAAGTCTGAGTTTTTCTGGCTAAACTCATAATTAGCCACCGTGATAAAATTGGCTATCAGCTGGCGCGCTTTTTCAATTTCAAGGTCAGTTAACATTTTAGCACTTAATCCCTAATACACCACTTTCTTCCGTTAATGGATGCAATTTTGTATATAAAGCTTTCTATTTTAGTAACTTAAGAGTGATGACATTTAAAGGTCTCTTTTGACACAAATGTGCCAGTATACAAAAATGTACACTGATTTGTGTCAGCACATATTAATCTCACACCGTCTTATAACACAATTCTGAGTGAAGACCAATGACAAAAGTGCTTACAGACAGAGTTGAGGAAACGTACAAGCAGGTGTTTGGTAACACTATTGCAGAGCCAGATAGGGAAAGAATCAGTTTCTTACGTGATGTTGTAACGGGCGAAGTTGACTACGAAGGCAAACGCTTTCCACTGGATGAAGCAGACGGCTTTGTAGAACATGAAAAAAATGAATTGATAACTGATGCCCAGGAAGTGAAGGACAAGAAACAGAAAGAGGACATGCTGAATGAAATCGCCGGCCTTGATGACATTCTTAAAATATACGACGCGGTCAGAACAATGCGCGAAAAATGGTATTTACGGGCAGAATCCAAAAACAGGCAGGACGCGAAGATAGAGGTCGTGTCAGAGCTCCTAGAGGCTGGCCTTGGGTACGTTAATGAAACACTCAACGACTGTATGGAAGTATTACACAAGCAGCGGATAAAAGATCTTTACAAACAACTGGACAACGCGTTCGAAGTCAAAGGAAAAATCAAAGACACCGCAATCTCACTTGTTTCAGAATCATTACTGCAAAAGAAATCACCTGAGCTAACCGAACTTGTAGTAACCCGCATGGCAGAGTATCACAAGCACCTGCGCGGGCTTCTTGACGACGCGCTTGAAAACAGCCACGAGCGGGCAGTAGCCAGAGTTGTCAAGAGGATTGAATACTCTGGTGTGCCAAGCCTGATAAAATATGCAAGCATAAGAATAATACAATACTCACAACCAACTCATGACAAACCTTGACAAAAAAGTCGAAATGGAATATGGAGAAGGATGGGGCTGGAAACGGACAGCTGCCACGATTGTTCTTACGGCAGGCATACTGGGCGGCGCAGTCTACGGCGCCATGCAGTCACCCACGCCTTCCGTGAAAACAGAATACCGTGCTGAACAGAAAACAACTCAGCAATACGACAAAAGAGTCGATTACATCGCTGTTGAGAAATAAATTACTTCAGCAAATCCTTTTTGAGACGTTTTTCTACAGGCACTTCTCTCATCTTAATCTGATCATCAAGATGGTTGAGAATAATGTTCGTATCTAACGTCTTCAGGTCAAGAAATTTGTCTGCTATCTTTAATTCAGGTTTTAGTTTATTGTTCATATTTTTTGCCTCACCGCTTTTTCAGAAATAATTGCCGAGTTTCCTGATGGATCCTCAATAATAATCTTGAGCTTTTCACTGCCCCATAAAACATTTTGCAGTTTCTTGAGCATATTCTTTGCCTTCTTTTTGTCTTCATCGTCTTCTGCAGTATCCCTGAGAACTTCAATCTGCTTCTTGAACTTTTCAATAATGCCTTCAATGTTAGAAATAAAACCTTCAGCGTTAGGGCCAGGCTCTATACTGCCAACGTGTGGAATCTTGACAATGCCTTCGCTGCTTCGCACAACACGAACGTTCAAATCGTCCTTGCCGCCCACTTCAAAAGTGTATCTTGCAGGCTCGTGCGTTTCTGCTGCTTCAACATCCGCCTTATGGTAATGACAGGCGCTGCAGTGCATGCTAAACAGGAAAATCTTTCCAAAGAAAGGCACTTCTGACTCTCCTTCAGTTAAAGTCAGTTCCTTCTTTGCGCACATCGGGCACTGCTGCCCCGGCAATGATTCTGTTTTGTCAACCATAGGAATAATGAAGAGAAGTAGTTTTAAAAACCTTTTGTAGTAAGATTTATAATAAGGAAAAATGGTGAATGACATATGCCTTTAAGGTTTTCACGAAAAGAGGATGAGAAAACACTAGAACCATTAGCGCCAATAATACCCATCGACTTTGAAAAAAAGTTAGAACAATGGGAGCCGATAACGCTTACACTGCTGCAAAACATCACTGAAGTAAACAGGAAACTGGACGGATACTATGAATTAATCAAGGAAGGCACAGTAACAAGCGCAGAAATACGCAGCTGGCTCATTGTCCATTTAAAATTGCCATTAGAAACGTACCAAAAAACAATCTATACTTCTTACAAAGTGTTTCTACAGAATATTATTTCTGAATTTTCAAAAGAAAATATTCCTGAAGCATTTGACCTAGCGAGAAGTGCGAGCAGCACATTCAATACGCTCAAACATTTTGACATTACTGCACGACTTGTGCTGTCAATCTGCGACAACGTGTTCAAAATACCTGGAAACCTAACTGAACAATTCTACGGGCTTGAACAGGTCTTTAAAACACGCCTGCCGGAATTATTGAAACAAGTGGCACGCCAGCACGAAGAGATGCACGAGCTGATTGAACAGTATACTGCAGTCAAGACGCTTATTGGCGAAGAAGTAGGCGTCTGACTACTCCTCTATGTCAAGAACCATCAAGAATCGAGATTAATTGTGATGGTTCTTGAGCACATTCGGAATACCACACAATTTGTATAATTTGATTGTGGTATTCCTATGCATAAATGCTTATTAATCATAAAAATTAATTCTGACATAAAGGGTGTGTATGCAGCTTGTTTCGTTGACTTTGAGGAATATACGCAGTTATACCAATGCCAAGCTAGATTTCCCCACAGGCATTGTAATGCTTTCGGGCGACATTGGAAGCGGCAAAAGCACCATACTTCTGGCAATTGAATTTGCATTGTTCGGATTATTGCGCGGAGAACTGTCAGGCAATGCTTTACTGAGAAATGGCACAAATGAAGGAAGCGTTGAGCTTACATTCAAATTAGGAGAGAATACTTATGCCATTAAAAGAAATCTTGTGCGAACAAAAAAATCAGTTGAACAAGATGCAGGCTATTTATTGATTAATGGCTTAAAGAAAGACGCGACAGCAGTTGAACTGAAAAGCCACATTCTAGATTTGCTGGGATACCCGCAAGAATTATTGACAAAAAGCAAGAATTTCGTCTTCAGATACACTGTTTACACGCCGCAAGAAGAAATGAAACGCATTCTTCTCGAAGATAAAGAAGACAGAGTTGCCATCCTTCGCAAAGTATTTGGAGTAGATAAGTATGAAAGAATCACGCAGAACGCCTCAAGCTACGCAAAAGTTCTAAGAGAACAACAGCGGGCATTCGCATCGCTGCTTGCAGATGTTGAAGAAAAGAAAAAACTTACAGAAGAAATACAGAAAGAGAAAAATGAAGCCGGCGAACAAGTGAAAACAATACTTCCACAGGTAAAAACTGCGCAGGCAAAGCTTGCAGATGCAAAAAAACAACTCATTCTGATAGAACAGCAAAGAAAACAGGCAGAACAGATCGGCAGAGAAGTACAGGTTGCAAAGACACAACTGATTTCGAAGCAGCAACAGCAAAAACAGGCGCAGAATGACCTTGCAGCAGTCAGCCAGCAGCTGATCTCTGCACAGAAAGAACTGCCAAAACAGACCAATACCAATGAAATTTCCAAAAAAACCACAGAGATAAACCAATTCATTATCGATAAAGAAAAAAATATCCGCCAAGCGACAATAAAGATTGCAGAACTAAGCACGATGAAAAAACAATCAACTGATACTACACAAAAAGTTTCAGTCCTGGCAAACTGCCCAGTCTGCCTTCAAAATGTATCTTCTGACCACAAGTTGCGCATAATGGACACAGAACAGAAGAAAACACAGGAACTGGATGCCCATCTTGAACAGCACACCATTATTGTCAGGAAATCAGAACATGAGCTTGTACAGTTAAAGAAAGAAATTGAACAATTACGACAGCAGGAGAAAGAAGCTGCTGTAGCCAAGATAAAAACACTTCACGCAGAAGAACTGGCGAAAAGAAAAACAACACTGGAAACTCAGAATACTACTTTCTCAGCAGATATTCAGACAACAACCCAGAAAATAGCGCAGCTGGAACAGCAATTTGAGCCTTTGAAATACATCAACACAGTTTATGACAAATTAAGAGAAGAAACAGAGACTTTTGCGGCACAAGAAAGAACACTAAGCATACAACATTCCACTTTGACACAAAAAGAACAGCATTTGACAAAGACACTGACCTTGCTTGAACAGGAACTTGAAAGAAAACAAAAAACAAGAACACAGTTAGAAAAAACACAGAATGTGAACCAGTGGCTGACAGACTATTTTGTGCCGCTAATGAACGTCATGGAAAAACATGTTATGGCAAAAATCCACCATGAGTTTGACGCGCTATTCCAGCAATGGTTTGGCATGCTGGTAGAAGATATCATGACTGCCAGGCTGGATGAAACATTCACACCAGTAATACAACAGAACGGATACGATACTGAAGTAGAATATTTGTCAGGCGGAGAAAGAACAGCGTGCGCACTGGCCTATCGATTAGCTTTGAACAAAACAATAAATTCACTCATCAGCTCTGTCAAGACAAAAGATTTGCTGATACTGGACGAGCCGACAGACGGGTTCTCATCAGAACAATTGGACAGAATGAGAGATGTTCTTGAGCAGCTGCATTTGCAGCAAATACTGATCGTCAGCCACGAACAAAAGATTGAGAGCTTTGCAGACAGAGTCATCAGGATTTCAAAAGCAGAACACACCAGCACGATCACATAAAGTTTATATAGCGCACATACCAAGTTCCATCAAGTGGGTTAATATGAGTGAGTGGAGACATTACGCGGAAGCATTACTGGATTCGCATAAACTTTCAGCCAGCGGACTGGTAGAACGCGAAGGATACAACCATCACACTTACATTTCTTCAGATGGCGTTGTAAGAATACCACGCACAGACCACAACTTCTCAGGAGAAGTTTGGGCGATGAAAAAAGCATGCTCAAAAGGCCTGCCAGTTCCAAGAATCATCTCTGTTGACGAAAAAACACTAATGCCGTATATGCTTGAAGAAAGATTAAGCGGAGATCACATGACAAGCACAGATATAACTCCGAGCGTGTCAAAACAGGCAGGCGAAGCACTCGCAAAAATACATTCTGTAAAAACACGCAATTACGGATGGATAAACGGCAGCGGAAATGGCAGATATAATAACTGGAAACCATATCTTGAAATCAGAAGAAAACACATAGACCACGCAGTGCGTCTGGGACTGCTGGATATTGGCGAAGTAACAGCAATGAACAAGATGTACGACCACCTTGAAGGACTTCCAGAACAGAAACCTGTTTTGCTTCACGGAGACTTCCAGTTCAACAACCTGCTTTTCCAAAAAGGAAAATTATCAGGCGTAATTGACTTCTCACCGCGCAGCGGGCCAGTCGAGTTTGACATTGGAGGAGTGGCAGCCTGCCTAAATGGCAAACATTTCAAAAACTTTGAAGAAGGATACGGAAAGAAAATAGATGAATCAAGCTCACTGCTTTACGCGATTGACAAACTTGTCGGAATGCTCGTATTCTACAATGAACACAAGCCATCAGTTGTTCCGAAACTGCAAGAAAAAATTAATAACGTCATCGACAGATTATACAGAAAAGCAGCATAACTTTTAAACTTCTAATTACATTCTTGACAACATGATACAAAATTGGATAGCGCTAATATTTTTCGCAATATTCGCTTTCGCAGGAGTTGCGCTTACAATCGCAGGCATTGG
This sequence comes from uncultured Methanosarcinales archaeon, assembly GCA_964572665.1. Classification (GTDB taxonomy): domain Archaea; phylum Nanobdellota; class Nanobdellia; order Woesearchaeales; family ARS49; genus CABMGU01. The sequence goes on along the minus strand of CAZNFZ010000060.1, from coordinate 2,769 downwards.
GGGCACGTTCCTGGTTTTGGCTGGCGCGCTGTTATACAATTTGATAACCTGGTCAATGGCAGTTTCAGGAACTACCCTTTTGTGGCTTCTAGGGCTGGCAATCGCCGGAGAACTGCTTGAATGGCTTATCACGTTAGCAGGATTCAAAGCAGGAGTTTCAAAATGCGGAATAATTGGCACAATTATAGGATCAATCCTTGGAGCAATGTTGTTGAGCGTTATTCCGGTTATCGGAACTATCATTGGTTTGTTTATTGGCGCAGTTATCGGCGCTTTTGTCGCGGAATACTTGCACACACGACACGCGAAGAAAGCGTGGAAAGCCGCGAAAGCAGCGTTTCTTGGAAGAATAGCAGTCAGCATGAGCAAATTTATCATTGCCTGCATGCAAATATTTCTAGTGATGAAAGAAGTTATTTAGCGAATAATGCGTCCTTGATTCTTTCTAAATCACGATCATGATGGCGCAATTGCATCTGCATTCCTGAAATGGACGCCTGCACTTTTGCTAATTTGTCATTAATACTTTGGAAAAGAGTTGCCGCTGTAAAGATTGCAGAACCGATAGGAACTCCGTATTCGAGCCACAACGGCGTTTGAATAACTCCAGTCACTTTTAGGACAAGCCAGATGGTTAAAATTAGCAGAGACATGTAGAAAAGATAATCCCATATTGGCCTTTTCATTTGCTCAATCACGACTTTTTCCATTAAATAATAACAAGTAGAACTCCTTAATTAAACCATCGACGAAGAAATTGGAAAGTTTACGGAATTACTTGTAATATTCATAGAACTTATTCATAAATAGCTCTCTTGAATCATATGCCTTTTTGCGCGCAAAGAATTCATCGATGCGCGGATATCCGCTGAGTACCTGGTCTTTTGTGGGATACAGCTGGTAAGCAAGATAATGCCTGCCTCCAAGCGCCAGTGCAGCATCAACAAGTTTCTGAGTCCATTTCTCCGCACTTTTTTTACCCTCATCAGATAATTCCTGATTGACATACAGCACAACTGAAAAAGAATCAACAGGCGAATAGGAAAGGAACGCTTCATTATTGGCAGGTATGTATCGAATAGTCACGCTCAGCAGGTTGATGCGTTCTTTCTGAACGATTTCCCTCAACTCATCAATGAATGGAACAAAATTCTGTACAGGGACAAAGTATTCCTGCAGAATATCAGTATCTTTAACAGAATTATACTCCAAAAACTTGATAGGCGGCCGCATGGCATTATTACGAGTCAATACTTCACTATGTGCCGTTTTCTTTTGTAATTCCCAACGCAATTCCTTTGCTCCCTCCCTAGAAAGGTCAAACAGCAATTTATCGCGCAGCACGTGCTCCTCATCCTGCAACTCATAGGTCTCAGGCTGCTTATCAGTTTTCAAATATTCAACAGCATACGCATCCTGCAACAAGGTCTCTGGAGCAATCGAAAGACGTGCGAAATGCAGGCCAATATCAGGATCGCCGCTTACATTCCTCAAAAAGTAATCCAAATATTCTTGATAATTCATGAACTCGACACGCGACTCATATACAACATTATCTGTAAGTTCGAGATCGACATCAAGAATAATACCGAACAGACCATACCCACCAATGACAAGGCTGAAAAGATCAGGATTATTTTCTCTTGAAACATTAACAATAGCACCATTTGCCAGCAATAACCTGAATGAACGAACTGTTTCAATAATAGGACCATATCCGGGATCGCGGCCATGGGCGTTCACGCTCAAGGAACCTCCAACAGTAAAAATATTGGATGACTGCATGACTTTGATTGACAGGTTGTATGGATTGATCGCTTCCTGTATCTTTTCCCACGTGGCGCCGCTCTGAACTGTCACTAATTTGTTGAGCACGTCAACTGATAAAATTTTATTGAAAGAAAGCATATCTAATACGACCGAATCATCATAGAAAGCGTGGCCTCCCTGGCTGTGCCTTTTGCCCGCAATAGAGATTTTCAGTTGTTCAGTATTTGCCCGACGCACTGCATCCTGCAATTCACCAACTTCATCATATGACACAATCTCCCGAACAATAGTCGGATTAAGTCTGCTAACATCATCAACTACAAGAGATTTCGTGCACGCAATTAAGAAAAACAACAGAAGAACAAAGGCAAATTTTTTCATTTCGGCATTTCAAGCGTGTACGTTGTATCTTCAACGTTCTTTTTCCATTCGAAGAGTTTTGCTCTTGAATCATCGGCCGGATACGGGCGGTGAAGGCATTTCACAAAAGTATTTGCCACAGTCTTGAAACCTTTTGCCCGTGCGTCTACAAAAAAAGCCATATCCTCGCCGCCAGTTGCAGAATTGTTAAAAGTTCTGAAAGAAATTGCTTTCAATACTTTCTTTGAGATTAACGTGCAGCCAAGACCTGCTGCGCCGATTTCCATAACTTGTTGTTTGGCTGCGCCCTCATAAGTATACAATTGGCACTCACCATTGCCAAGGTCTTTGAAAAGAACTGGAGCGATGACTGGCTTGTTATCCATCTGAAATACATTCAAGTATACGCCTGCAACAACATCGTTCGGAGTTGTTTTCAGCAATGCTTCCAAAGCCATTGGATGAATAAGAACATCGCTGTCAAGGAAAAGCAAAAAATCATAATCGTTCTTTAACGCGTAATCTCTGATGTAATTCCTGCCATTAACAATTTTTTCAATTCTTGTCTTGGCAGGCTTTGGGTCTTCAATGGTGTTAAAACCTTTGCTTTTGATTAATGTAGCATACGCGGATTCACCA